>NZ_VOYL01000033.1:0-33524 GCF_013420295.1 Acinetobacter sp. YH01018 | reverse complement strand
GCTTGGTCAGGAGAATTAGTTGTGCACGCTGTTCTAAGCTGAGTGGGACGGTAACAATCCGTGGCATGTGCAAACATCGTTTAACCAAAAATGTCTTTTCGCATGTTTAGTTGTTTTTGTCAACTTAGCACTGTATTGCACGTATATCGAATGTTTGAAACAGACATCAACTCAACACTCAATATTCGATTTGAAATCGTCTGAATCACTAGAGAGCCATCTACAATGCTTTATAGGATTTATCTATACTGAATTGGATACAACTAATTACAATAAATACCATTATAGCTATGAGGTTCAATCGGTATTCAATAATCTAGCCTTATTGCAAAATACAAGTAAAACTACAATTCTCCTTTCACTTAATACAATAAATGAGAATGTGGAAAATTGTATATTTCTATATAAAAACATGAAAAAAAATATAGAAAAAATTGAATATTATCGAGGTTGGAATATCTGCAGTAATGATAATAAAATCCTAAATCTCAATATCAGTATTATTTACGACACATATGGAAAAGAATTCACAAATAAATTGCATCATATAATGATCACTTATGGAAAAAAAATCATATCAACCACCTTGTCAAAAAAAATTGGGTATCTTATTAGTTTATTTAGAGTTTTAGTTGTAGCATATCCAAATATTAAAGACATGCAAAGGGCAATGTCTTCCGAATATGCATTTGAAAGCATGCTTATTGTTTATAATTTATGCTTAATAGATGCAAAAATAAAAAACTATAATATTGGTCATTTTCACACGAGATGGGGTTCTATAGTTGATATGTACAATGTATTAGTTAACTATGGAATATGGCAAGAACCTATCACAGAAATACTCAGACCAATATATAAAAAATGTACACATAAAAACACTACAACAAACTTGGTAAAAGATGAAAAAGAACAGTTAATACATAATAAATTAGTAACACAAATCCCAATAAGTTATACAGATAGTGAAGCTAAGGAACTCATTTTTATTAGAATAACTAATGAAATTGACCATATAATTTACTGTTCAGAATTACTCACAAAAAAAACAAATGAAAAATATAATTTTTTTATTGAATGCGTTAAAAAAGGAATAGTTAAAGTTAGCCAAAACAACACTTCAAAAAATAATGTACAAGTAGGAATTTTAAATAAAAACAATACATTTCGAACTTATTATGAATTCCCTTTTAAACATAAAACCCTTAAGAGTTATTCTGTTTTTTTAGGTATATCAGGTTCAAGCAAGGAAAAGAATATCATTAAAGACGAAATTTTTTATTCAAGCTACAATACTTTATACCCTTTCCTCATATTATTAATTAATCAACATCCCGCAATTACTGAATCCTGGTTAATAAATTGGAAACTGTATGATAATAAAAACAATGTAGGTCTTTTTAAAATTGGAGAATCTTGGTATAGCAAGTCTTTTAAAAAGAGAAGAGGAGTAAATTATGCTGAACAATTAATTAAATTAAACCCCCAATCAGTAAAAATAATTGAAGACATCATAAAAATTACTAGTATTGCAAGAAATTATTTGAAATCAGCAAATAATCAAGATTATGAATACATGCTATTAGCTTCAAGAACTGCATTCACAGAACCAAAAAGAGTAAAAAAAATTGAGAATGGCACCTGTACTACCGTCATTAATGGTCTAAAAAAATCATATGAAATAACAAGTTATAAAAATGGTGATATATTACTTAACGATAATGAAAGTAGCCATATTTTTCAAAATTTAACATTAACAAGATTTAGAGCAAGTTGTGGTGTGCGTGTTTACTATGAAACTATGTCTGTAAATAAAATGAGTCTAGCGCTAGGCCATAAGGAATATAACCCTGCATTGATTGATTCATATCTACCAGATACTCTATGGAAATTTTATACGAACAGATGGTTACGAATATTTCAAAATGCTCTTATTTACGAATCAATGAAAGACTCAATTTACTTATTTGAATCTGTAGATTTCACCAAAGAAGAACTTGATAAATTCATAAATAATCATGCATTCAAAGATATACCTCATCATATTGAAAAAGGATTTCATGAAATAAATATTGAGAAAAAAAATAATGAAGATAAAAATAGTTATATAGGTATTTATTTAATAACAGTTCCTCTTCTACAAATTTTTCTTGCAATTAAATACTTTTTTGAAGAGACATCTTACAACCAAAAAGACATAAAAAAACATTTAAAATGGTGGTACACAAGTGCAAATTATGTAATATCACAGATTGAAGCATTTCAAAAAAATTTACAACAATGCTTATATTTAACTAAAGACATTATAGAGATGTATGAAATAGCAAGAAAAAATCCAGTCAAATATAATATAATCGAAGGAATATTTATAAATGATAGTAAATAATAAATTAAAAGATATTTTATCTGACCCTAATAAAAATATAGAAACCATGTCAAAGAAAGAACTCACTTTATTAAAGAATGAGATAATACGCAACCCCAATAATTATGGATTAATTGAAAAATCTTTTGAAAAAACATCCACCATACACAATTTAAAGCTTTCAGATGTAAGAAATCCTGTTTGGTTTTATGATAATACAAAATTTGAATCAAATATATGGATGATTAAATTAAATAAAGCAATAATAACAGTCAACTTCAATAAAATCAAAATTGATAATAATATTTTACTAACAGAAAGACCAAACATACTAAACACCTTCAAATACTGGCTTTGCATTCAAAGCCATCCTATTTACAATGAAGGATTTTTATTAAAAACTCAAACCATCAGCATTAATTTAACAAATATAATTTACTTTATAAATTCCATTTTGATTAATTCTAATATTTTAGAATTAAGCAAATATGGTTTAAATAAGATTAATGAAGACTACATAGTCGATTATCTGGTCAATATTTCAAACAATGGAAAAATCAATGCATCAATTAATTACAATATATTTGTAACAGATTTTTTAAAAGAAAAAATTAAAGAAATAGATATAAATGATGTAATTAAATTTGAAGAGAAATATCCTTTCTTCATCAATAATAACCATAATGATGAACTTGACCTAACATTAGAAGAGCTAAGAAAATCAAAATACTGGCTTTATTGTAATGAAGGTTACTCTACATATAATCCCAATAAAGTAAAAAAAAATTTTTTCATTAAATCTCTTGAGGATCGTATCATCGTATTTAACCAACAACCTTTTACTTTACAGCAATTAAACTTAATCGAAGACACAGCTAAAACAGAATACTTAAGTCTTCCTTACACGACTAGTGATGAAGAATACTATTCATACCAAGACCTTCAATCTCAAATAAAGAACTTAAAAAAAATTGTATTTGTCCACTCTCAAAATGATTGTGCTCAAATCAATATTTCTAACTTTAATACTATCGGAGTGAAAAGAATAAATAAAATAACCCCTTTAAAAGATTTGGGGAGATTTGCAACACTGCCTGCTGATGTAACTTTTAAAGCTATACGTGATTCTTTTGAATTTATTCATAAATATTTAGATATCTTGCTTGATACAATTTTTAAATATTCTTTATTCATCAAAAATAAAAAAGGCAATTTTAATGATTTTTATAACAGTTCAAATTTTCCAAGCACATTAAAGAAAATAGGTATTAAAGAATTAAAAATACCTAAAGATGAAAATTATTTTATAAATTTACGTAGCAATCATGGATTTATTGATTTTTACAATATTCTATTAGCATCTATATTAGTTGCATTAGGAGCGATCACTGCTAGACGCAACTCAGAAATTATTGATTTACACCCATTAGATTGTTTATTACCTCAGAATTTTGATCCATTAATAACAGAATTCAAAGAATTTGAAGTTATATTTGATAATCGAAAAAGTGGTGTTGGCGGCATTAATTTTCATCGTGAAAAGATGTCAAGACCTATACCAAGCATCATAGCAAAAATCATTTATAAACTTAAAAATTTTAATGAAATCATATTAGAAAATAATTTTTCTACACTTTCTGATATTAATTTGATAAATAACTATTCTTATAGTAGAAATACATGGAAAAAGTTATCGACTGGAAACTATAGCAACTTATTAAATTTATTTTGTGATTATTTTCAAACAAAAAAAATAGAATACTCACCAAATGAATATAGGAGATATTATATACGCCAACATCAATTAAGACGTTTTTTTGCAATGATATTTTTCTGGTCAAAAAGCTTTGATGGCTTAGATACATTACGTCACTTCCTCGGTCATACTGATATTGAACATTTATATCATTATATTACTGAACCATTAACAGGCAGCGTTCTTAATGGCGTAAAATCTCACACAATTACTGAAGCCTATTTAGGAATATCTGGCCCAATTGTTAAAAATATTAAAGACTTACGCACAGTATTATTAAATCATTTTAATGTTAATGACTTAGAAATAACTAGCATGAAAAATTTCAACTTTACAAATAAGCTATCAAGCAAAATACACTATCTTATTGATGAACATATAATTGACCTTCAACCTAGATTTTTTACTACCAAAGATAAAAACAATAATATCATTCAAGAATTTGAGCTAATATTGATAGTTAAGGATGAAATATGAAAAAATTTGATAATTATGAAGTTGAAAAATCAATTCAATCTGAAATTGATTTACTTCAACTTATAATAAATAAGCCAAATAATTATATCAATGACAATGATATAAAAACCGCTATTTCATCTCAAAAAAATATAGCGAAATACTCCAGTAGCGAATATGGAATTATTTCACTATCACTCAATACACATAAATTATACGTAAATAAATATTCAAATATCACATATACTCAATTTAATGATTTGAGAATAAAAGCTTTATCTTCAATCACCATAACTCCAGCTAGTAAAAAAAATAAAATTGAAGAATTAAAGTCAGAGAATAATAATCTAAAAATTAATAACTTAATACTCATCAAAATCATATATGATCTAAAGTCAACAATTTCCAATTTAGCTTTAGGCACAAACAACCAATATATTATTGATGAAACCAACAACAAATTAAAATATTTTGAAAAATTATTAAACCATGCTAATGAGGTGGTTTATAATGAAAAATAAAAAACTATATTCAATGGTCAGTAATTTATCATTACCAAATTACCTCACCACATCCAAACAAGATATAAAATTTTTCAATATTGATGCCTTACCTTTTTTAATATACCCTAATGGTGTTCCATGCTATGAAGCAAATTCATATCTTATTTATAAATTAAAATTTGGTTATTCTCAAAAATATAATGGTGGCACATACAGAATATTTGCCAATCATTTAACTCACTTTATCAGATTTACTTTTTATTGCAAGAAAATAGAAAATTTTTCACAATTTGACAATAATTTATTTTCCGATTTTATGGATTATTTACAAGATGACCCTGATGTTCGATCCAATAACCAAATTATACGTATTGCTTATCAAGCTATTAATTTTCTTTTTTTTATTGCAGAGCTTTATAATCTTAATAATTTTATTGGGATTGGTAAAAATAATAAAATATCTTTAAGTAGTAAAAATAAAAAAGTCTCTAGAGAAAATAACAAACTAAGGTCTCCCCCGAGTTATTTTCATTATTCGTTCCCTCCACCTTCACCTCAACGCAAACGCTATCCTGTTTCACTCGATGATTATAATAAACTTTTGAATCATATAAATTACTCAGTCAATGAGCCTTTAAGACTTAGAAACTTGTGTCTTATTCAGGCACTTGAAAATACAGGTGGTAGAAGAACAGAAGTCTGCTCTCTATCCATGAAATCCCTAAGATCAGCGTTAAAGAGTGAATCAGACTCACCTTTACTAGAAATTATAAATTTAAAAAATAATCGTTTAACTAAGACACGGGAAATTCCTGTTTCAAGAACTTTTTTACTCAATTTACGCTTTTATGTTCATTACTATAGAAATCCGATACTGCAAAAAAAGGGCATTAATCATGATTATATTTTTATTTCACATACATCAGGCCATCCATTACAACCCGATACTTTGACTACTTATATGAATAATTGGTCCAAAGAGGCAAATCTTTCCTCCCAAGTCTGTGCTCACATGTTTCGCCATCGATTTATCACAGAAAAATTTAAATCTCTAATTTTAGAACATGAATTAACGAATAGTGATGAATTTCGAAAAATGCTATTAAATACATATCGATTAAAACAAATTATGCTTGAATGGACTGGCCACAGATCTATCACATCTCTTGATACATATATAAATTTAGCATTTGATGAGCTTTCTGAAATCGATAAATTAAAAGAAAAAATACTTACAACCCCTTCCAATCATGTCATCAACTCACACATTAAATTTTTAGAAAACTCTTTAAATAATAATTTTCCAATTGATCCTATTATATTACGTGAACTTCTTGATCAGCTTAAAAATAAAATTAAATAAAATCTTAATGTTAGCGGCAGTGTAAAAATGACCCCTTGGTTAATATAGCGGTCATTTTGGACTGCTCAACATGTTAACTTTGGAGCAAGCAGTGACAATCCAAATACTTCATCAACAAGGTAAATCTATTAAAGCCATTAGTCGTGAACAGGGGGTGTCCAGAAATAACGTACGTAAATATTTACGGCAAAACACCACACCTCAGTATCAGCGTATACGGTAATCCTCCCATAAATAACCGAAGTTAAAAGTAGAGGTTAAGCAGCCATTAGAGGTGGCTTTCCTTTGTTAGCTTGATGTGGTCTTTCATGGTTGTAATGCCACAACCAGTTTGTTGCATAATCTTGTACTTCATCCAAAGTATCAAATAAATGCTTGCTCAGCCAACTATAACGTATGGTCCGATTATAGCGTTCAATATACGCATTCTGCTGTGGCTTACCCGGTTGAATATATTCAATACGAATACCGTGCTCAGTAGCCCAGCGCACAAATTCGTGACTGATAAATTCGGGACCATTATCGCATCAGATCACTAACGGTTTTTCTCTCCACTCCAGCAATTGATTCAACGTACGAATAACCCTGATTGTGGGCAATGAGAACCCTGCTTCAATGGCTAGGCCTTCGCGGCGGTAATCATCAATCACATTCAATAATCGAAACTTGCGACCATCGGAAAGCTGATCATGCATAAAATCTAATGACCAAACCTGATTTTCTCGGATTGGTTCTTTCAATGGTTCAGGCGCATGCCGTTTTAGTCTTCTTCTCGGTTTAATACGCAGATTCAGTGCCAACTCACAGTAAATGCGGTAAACCCGCTTGTGATTCCAGCAGCAACTCTCAACATGCCGTAAATACGAGAAGCACAAACCAAAGCCCCAATCGGAATTTTCCTCAGTGAGTTCAATGAGCTGTTCAGCAATGAGTGCATTGTCATCGCTGAGATTGGCTTGATAGCGGTAACAGGTTTCACTAATGCCAAATGCTTTACAAGCCAAACGAATACTAATGGCATGCTGGGCGACTGCCTGTTGTGCCATCTTACGCCGGCAAGATGGCTTTACCACTTTTTTGCCATCGCTTCTTGGATGATTTCGGCCTTTAATCGCTCTTCCGCATACATCTTTTTAAGTCTGGTATTTTCGGCTTCTAGCTCTTTCAGTCGAGCCATTAGTGATGTATCCATACCACCATATTTGGCACGCCATTTATAAAAGGTAGCATTACTCATGCCGTGTTCACAGCAAAGGGTCGCTACAGGTGTGCCAGATTCTGCCTGTTTCAAGATGGACATGATCTGACTGTCAGTAAATTTAGATGTTTTCATGCAGAATCTCCTGCTCGTATCTTAAGAGAAAATTCTACTTTTAAATCCTATTATTTTTAGGGGGGATTACCACCTGGGGAATAGCCTTTCCTTACACTAATTAATCAAATCAATTTTTTATTCATGACAAAAGTCTTCAAGCGTCATTTGGATTTCTATCACTGAATCAAAAAACTCAAACAAATTCTTCAGTAACTGAAACACATTCTTCTAGACGGTACATTTCATCATCAATAATAGCAACCTTTGTAAATTCACCCCAAAAGTCCACAGTTGATGCATCATATGATTCAACTTCCCATCTCGAACCATCATCAAGGACAACCACTCTTCCATCATATTTAATCTCATGGATGTCACCTACTTTATGTTGACCCAAGCCATACATTCGTAGCCCCCACCGTAATATTTCCTGTTGCTCAGATTCTGATAGCTTATTAATACCTGATGCCTGTATCTCATCAGGGGTCATCATTTTTTCTAAATCAATACTCATACATATTCCTAACGCAGGTTAAACACCTGAATTTATAACGACTAAACATCAACTTTAGACTTAATAATATCTTTAACAGTAATATTTACATCCCCACTCGGCAAAGATAATACTGAACTTTCCCCTACTGTAAGCCCAAGTAATACTTGTCCCAAAGGGCTATTACGGTGGGTAATGCCCTCCTGATAATTGTTAAAGTTATTAGAAATTTTCACACTAACAATTTTCTCAGGATTTCTACTATCCACATATTTCACTAAATCATTTACCTCGACAAAATCATTAAAATCCTCTGCTACATTGTCAAATGCTAGTGCATATTGATTTTCTTTAACTGATGTTTTCAATAATTTAATATTTGGTTCAGTTGTATTATTCTCAATCAATGGTTTTAGATTACTCAATTTTTCGAGCAGAATTTGCATTTGCTCTTTTGAATTTTTGAACCAATCTGTTGACCAAATACGGTGTATCCTCCACCCTAAACTTTCTAAAATCTGTTGACGTAATCGATCACGATCACGACTAGATTTTGCGGAATGATACGTTGCACCATCACACTCAACTGCTAATAAATATTCTCCGGGATTATTTGGATTTTTAACAGCCAGATCTAAGAAGTAGCCTGCAACACCTAATTGTGGTTCACATTCATATCCATGTTTTGCTAATGCCTTCATTACAGCAATTTCAAAATCACTATCCGGAGCCTTACCTGTCTGTTTTTCTTCATGTAAGAAACCTGTCTCACAATATCTCAAAAATGCTTTTAGGGCCGATACTCCTTTACTACTCGTACCAGATGTCAAGATATCTGTAGAATTCATTGAAGAGATAATATGCATTCTCTTCTTCGAACGAGTAAAGAGCACGTTTAAACGTCTCCACCCAGAGCTCTGATTAATAGGACCAAATCGTTGAAATACTTTTCCACCAATCTGACTAGGCCCATAAGTCATCGAAATAACAATAACATCCCTTTCATCACCCTGAACATTTTCAAGATTTTTGATAAATATAGGCTCAAAAGATTTCATTTTTTTATCATATAAACTCTGTAATAAAGAGTTTTCAGATACTTTAAGCTCTAGCTGGTTTTCAATTTCATCTCGTTGCTGGCTATTCATTGCAACAATACCTAACGACTCTTCTCTGTCTTGAAGAATCAGTTCACATACTTCATTAACAACAGCTTGAGCTTCCTCATAGTTACGTCCTGAATTGAATGTACCTGAGACTTTTTTGAATCGAATGCCTAATTCAGGCGAACTTTGTATTGCTGAAGGAAATAAAATAAGGTCAGAGTCATAAAAATGCTTATTCGAAAATGCAATTAAAGATTGATGTCGCGAACGATAATGCCAACGTAAGCGTCTCTGTTTAAACATTGAAACTGAATCTAAAATACTTTCTGCATCTTCAACTCCTACTAAATCCTCTTCGTCCGTATCATCCAAGTTTATAGAAGTACTAAAGAAACTTGTTGGAGGTAATTGTTTCGGATCTCCTACAATAATCGCACTTTTACCACGAGCCAAAGCACCAATGGCATCTTCTGGTAGAATTTGAGATGCTTCATCCATAATCACTAAATCAAAATCAAAAAGACCAGGCTTCAAGTATTGAGCTACAGACATAGGACTCATCATGAAACATGGTTTCAATGCCTGGATCGCATTGGGTGCCCGCTCAAGCAAAGACCTAATAGGTATATGTCTCATTTTTTTTAAAGATTCTTTAGCTATGAGAGAATATTCAGTTAAATCTGATACGCGACCATAAGCAATTCCTTGAGGTACATCAACTGTTGCTGCATTGCTAGCAATCTGTTTTCTCTGCAAAGCTATTAATTCATTATCATAATTCTTAAAATCATCAACCATTGTTGATAATTCCATCCCATTAAATTTCTGAATCAACGTATCAGTATTGATAATATGCTTTGCTAAAGAACAATATACAGAAAGCTGTACGGTATCGACTAATGAATAGCTCTCTAGTGAACCATTTTCCAACTTTCCAATAATATTTTTCAATCCTAAAGCTTCAGCTTTAGATTTAACTGTTTGATAATTACTCCAAGTAAATATCCAATCTTGATTATCCAAGGCTAGATCATTCCTTTTGATCAAATTATCAAAAGAAGTTTTATGTAGTTCGATCCATGATTCATCTACATCTGAATGATCTTTAAACTTTATTTTGAATTTAGCCTCATTATTAAAATGAAATGCAATTTTACTATTAACTTCTTTGAAGTTTTTATAACTTTCCGAATTTAAAATCTCTAACAATTTATGTTTAATAACATCATCACAATCAGAAATTACTTTCAATAAATTCAAAGCTTTATTTGCTCTACCTATCTCATAATGATTAGCCTTACCTTTAAATTCTTTCAACTCCCATTCATTGCATATTTCTGGGTGACTGCTCTTTATTTCTTCAAATCTAATTAAATTATGAAGATTTTCATTAAACAAATTTAATTTATTTTCAATAGTTAAAAGTGAATTATTCTTATTAACAATTAATGCCTGAAGATTATCCTTTAACTCTTTAAGATCGGACAATGTAGATGAAATATCACTTGTCTCATTAACAATCTCATGAATATTTTTTAAACCTTTAATTTTATTATTATATAAAGTAGAAAATTCCTCCAATAGATTTAATGAGATTTTAATTTTTGGTGCAATTTTGCGATCATATTCTTCAATGATAGATTGAATCAAATTGCTTTCTAGTCTTAAGATAGCAGAACCAATCTTTACTCTCTCATCAAAACCAACACCATAATCATGACGAATACCTTTATACCATTCACGTAAAGTTTTTATATCATCTAAAGGTGTATTAACACCATCATACATATGACCTAAAATTTTATATTTTTGATTTAAACTATCAGCTATATTGATGTTTTTTCTAAAATCAATTAATTTAGAAAAGTTATTCTGTATCTCACCAAATGGAGTATTTTCATTTTTACTCATACCTGTGATGAATTTTCTTGCTTTCCACCATCGTCTAGTAAAATACTTAAAGAATCCACCTATACATACATTTTTATAATTTACTTCCAAATCATTTAGGTCTGGTAAATTATCTATATTATAAATTTCCTTACAATCTGGATAATTTTTTTGTAGTTGATTAAATACAGGCTCAAATTCCAATATAAATTGATCAATATTAGATTCATCAAAAATTTCATTTCTAATTTTTAGCAATTCAAATGGCAAAGATTTCAAATGAGTTACTAATAACTCCATATCCTTGAATTTTTCCTCAGAATACCCAAAAACACTCTTAAGTTCATAAGGTATATTATTTTTAACTAATTCAATATCAGGACTTAAATCAATTAATGATTTTCTAATATTTTCCAAACGATCTATTGCTTCTACTAATTCATTGAAAGAGATAATTTTATCTAATTTATTACTCTTATTAATCAAATCTTGAATATCATTAATCTGTTGAATATCCAAATTTTCTAGGAATTTCTCATCAAATGTAGAGGAAATTTCAATATAGTTTTTATTTATTGTAGAATATAAGTTAATATATTCCTCTAAAATATCTATTTTCGAAATTAATTGATGTATTAATTCATAAGATATTTCTTCATCACATTCTGGCAATTTATTCGCATTTACAACAATTTTTTCAACATACTCTAAATTGAAATCATCAATAGAAAATACCTCCGTAATTAAGGACTTTATTGATTTTAATTCTGTATTCCATTGCTTAAGTGAATTAATAATTTCAACCTTATCTGAATCGATTAGATTTATTTTATTAACTCCAAACCAGTAATGTTTAAAAATATTTTTATCTATACTCTGATCACGAGTTTGTATAAATGCATTTTCTAATAATCGCCCACAGTCGATATAACTATAAATTTCATCTTGACTTAATGCACTTATATTTAAATTATCAATTAACACCTCTTCAGGATTTATATCTAACAATATTTTCAATTTTGCTGATTTAGCTAGAATTTCATGCACTGTAAGTTTGGTTGCACCCCATTCCTTATTAACACTCTTAACATATTGATTTAAATTATTCTTACATAAATCTAATTTATTTTTTGTTACTTGCAATTGATTTGGCTTTGTATACTGTCCTATTTTTTTATATTGGTCACTTAAGTCGTGTAATATTTTTAATTTATTAGATTTATGGCTATGTAATTCTAAACAAAATCCACCTAGATCTGCTTTATCTAATCTATCTTTTACTACGTTTAAAGCAGCCATTTTTTCAGCAACAAAAAGTACTTTTTTTCCATTATTGATAGCGGCAGCAATTAAGTTAGTAATAGTTTGCGACTTACCTGAGCCAGGAGGGCCTTCAATAACTAAGTTTTCACCTTTTACAGCATCAATAAGTGCACTATGCTGGGAACTATCAGCATCATAAATTATTGGAAATTTTTCATTAATATCAGCAATATCATCTATTTCATACTCTATATCGAAACTATGGTTCTCTCTTTCTTTTGCAACTTTGCTGAATAATTGTTGAATTACTGGATGTTGTTCAATTGAATGACCTTCTGGCCAAATGCCAGGATCCAAGTCTTGATACATAGCTTGCTTTGTAAAGTTGAGCAAACACATGCACACTTTACGTTGAATTTTCCAACCTTTTTCATGGGCTAAAATATTTTTTTCGATTAAGTTAAAATAATCTTCTGGTACTATATCTTCATCTAATAATGGCAATTCTAATCCGAATTCATTCTTTAATTTCTCATGCAATGTAACATTACTGAGGAGCCCATCATCTAGCATAGAAATTTCAAAATTATCATAACCTCCATTCTTAGTTTTTGGTTTTTTCTCTATTTTGATTGGTAAAGTAAATAATGGAGCTAACCTTCTCATTGAAGAATCTTTACTTTCCGCCCACTCTAAAAAGCCAATCGTTATATATAGAACATTAGATCCAGTCTCACTAAGAGATGATTCAGCTTGCTGTTTTATATGCTTAATTCTAGTTTCTAAATCTTTTGGATAGAGCAAACTTTGCAAACAATCACTATCAGCATGTATTGAAGTACAAAAATCATTTTGCTGTAAATCAAAGCTAGTTTGATAGCCCAAATGCTTTGCCCATGATTCGACTGTAGGAGCTAAGTCTTTTAAATTAGAATCTTTTTTACTTTCATTCTGATAATAAGCCTTAATTTCAGCATCTGTTGGTTTTGGAATTGCTGCTAAATCTATTGTTTTTTTATCACTTAATGCTTTGAATACTGCATTTGGAGTAGTTTCAATAAATTGAAGGCACTTACCTCTAGGAAACTTATAATTTAATAATGCATTTCTTGAGCTTAAATCCAATAGTCTTTTTCGGATTGACTCTAATGAATCATATGCAAATGTTGTAGCGCCTTCAGTCATATAATTCTTAAAAACCTCTAGAATTTAAAGCAATATTTTTATATATTTTATGATAGCAATTTGATGTTTATATTGATAGTCAATCTAGCTCTTCTAACCAGGTTGCTTCACCGCTCATCCAATATCACTCTTTAATTTTAAAAATTAATTTATAATTAATTAGCTTAAATCATCAGCATCCTGTACCCTCCTCTTTTTCTAACTTATTAATACCGCAATAGTACCCACTAAATTTTTGGGGTCAGATCATTGGGCTAAGATCACATTAAATTCTATTCAAAAAACTTCGCAGCCATGTTATCTAATCTCTCTTTCACTACCTCCCAATCAGGCATAACTTGATTCAATAGTTGGTAGAAACGCTCACTATGATTATGTTCAACCAAATGACAAAGTTCATGCAGAATCACATAATCAATGCAGATTGTAGGCGCTTTAACTAGATGAGGATTGAGCGTAAGTACACCTGATGGGGAGCAGTTTCCCCACTGTGTTCGCATGGTCATCAAACGAATATCAGGGTAATTTTCAACCCATAAAGCTTGTTCTAGAATATGTTGCAAACGTGCTTCGAATATGACTTTTGCTCGGCTTCTATACCATTCATTTAAATAAGATTTAATACTTTCAAGACCCATATCCAAGGTGTTTACCTCCAATCTTCCTCTCAGAAGTTTTACACCTTTTGGCTTGGTATCATCATGAATCACTTTCAATTGATATTGTTTACCCAAATAAAAGTGGCTTTCACCACTTTTATATTTGCGAGGCGTGATAAATCTACTTTGTTCACGGAACTCTCGTAATTGTTTATAGATCCAACGACTACGCTGCTTTACCGCTTCAATAATTGTTTGATCATCTGTATTTAACGGTGTTGATACAACCACCCGACAATCAGCATAGACTTTAATCAGTATCTTTTCAGTACGACTAGGACTTTCAAGCACCTCAAAATCAAGAACTTCATCACCATAAACAATGCTTAACTTTCTCTCTGGCAGCGTATTCATCCTAGAGCCCATTCAACCCGACCCGAGTAATTTGTACGATCATTTCCACAATTTTTTTGGCTTGATCCATACCACTCCCAATGGATTTACATTCACGGAACATCTGCGGTAATAGTTTTTTACGGATATCTGCTTCAATATTTTGTGGATTAATTGAGTTTTCAGCTACAGAACTCATCACAGAACGATCAACCTCAAAAGCGAGTTGAATCCACTTATCTTGATTCTGTTGATCTGTTATCGAGAATGCCTCAGGCAAGAGTTTTTTGAAGACACCATAATAAGCTTGAGCATGCTTATTACCACTGAACACATCAGGAATTTCATCTAAACGACGAGCTTCAACTTGTTCTTCAAATTCTCTAAAAAGCATGTGTTGCTTCAAAGGGTGATCGAACTCTTTCTCAGCTTCTTCGATGACTTGACGTAACAACTTAGAGAAAGCCTCCTGAGCATAGGGGTCATCACGTAACTCTTGCTCAATCATCTTCGTTACACGTGTTTTGATGATATCCGTTTCATTACGTGTTTTCTCTTCACTCCAATCTTCAGGCTGAGCCATTTTACCCATCTTGCCGACTTCATAAACTCCATCAGGGTCTTTAACTTCAATGCCCACAACATGTTTATCAAGAAGTTTTTTGACTTGTTCAGCATATTGATCATAGTCAACTGTCTCTCCAGCATCTCGTTTCACAATCTGACGTAAGCTTGTAAATAGTTTGACTGTTTCCTTATAGTGCTGACGATCTGCATCAGAAAAGCTTTTATCTTCAAAGAAGGTTGCTGACTGCAATGCAACTTTTAAACAACTGGCAAATTCTGTAAGTGCTTCATAAAAATCATCACGAACTTTCAAATGAATATCGACTAACTCACCCTCACGTTCTTCAATGCGTGGGACTAAAACTTGGCGCAACTGCTCTGGATCATTTTTATTTTTAACATCAGCAAAAATTGCCCAAAGTGCTTTATACAAACGAGGTAATCGTTTGTATTCAGAACTCATTTGGGTATATAAGCCTGTAAGATCATTAATATCATAGCCACCTTGGGTACGTGCAGCGAGATCTTGATAATCCAGAATTGTGGCATCCAATTCTTTTAAAATACCTCGATAGTCAATCAATAAACCAAACTTTTTCATCGGATGAAGTCGGTTTACACGCGCAATTGCTTGAATCAGATTGTGCTGTTTTAAATTTTTATCAATATAAAGAACAGCATTTTTAGGTTCATCAAAACCTGTTAAGAGTTTATCCACCACTATCAGTAATTTCAGCGAATCATCTTTTTCAAAACGCTCAATCACTTGTTTGGTATAGGCTTGCTCATCTTGAGTGCCGACATTCTCTTTCCACCATTGAGTCACTTCAGGGGTAGTCGATTCATCAACATCAGTATTCCCTTCACGACTATCAGGTGGGCTCATCACCACAGCAGACTCAAACAAGCCTGCTTCATCCAAGTACTTTTTATACTTAATCGCTGAAGCCTTGCTATCGCAAGCAAGCTGTCCTTTTAAACCATCATCAATATTTTTCACAAAGTGATTGGCAATATCTAACGCAATCAGGCGAATACGATCATCCGCAGTATAAATTTCACCTTTTCTCGCAAATTTACGTTTTAAATCTGCTTTTTGCTGATCATTTAAACCTTCTGTTATCCGTTCAAACCACGTATCAATCGCTCGTTCATTGACATCTAAATCAGGAATTCGTTCTTCATAGAGCAAAGGCGTTACGGTTTTATCTTCTACCGCTCTTTGCATCGTATACGCATGAACAATAGGACCAAACTTGTTAATGGTCTTTTCATCTTTAAGCAATGGTGTACCTGTAAATGCCACGAATGCCGCATTTGGAAGTGCGAGTTTCATACGCACATGGTTTTCACCACCTTGGCTTCGATGCCCTTCATCAATCAAGACAATGAAGTCTGAACTTGTATTGACACATTCAGGAAGTTTGGTTGCTGAGTTAAATTTCTGAATCAAAGAAAACATGATTCGCTCTGTGCCTTTGCCAATTTGTTCAGCCAAGCGTTTACCTGAAGTCGCCATGGCGTTTTGCTTGTCTCTTTTCCCTGTCAGTTCGCCACCAGAAACAAAGGTTTTACTCAGTTGATCTTCTAAATCAACACGGTCAGTAACAACCAAGATACGGCATTGTTTTAAAGCCTCATGCAAGATCAAAGCTTTACTAAGAAAGACCATGGTAAAAGATTTACCTGAGCCCGTTGTATGCCAAATCACACCACCTTCACGACCACCCTTGCTATTCTTAGTACTAATTCGCTCAATGAGTCGTTTAATACCAAAAATTTGCTGATATCGAGCAACAATTTTTCCTGCTTTCTTATCGAAAAGCGTATATAGGCGAACCATTTCGAGTAGTCGTTCAGGCTTTAATAGACTAATCAGCAGTTGATCTTGACCTGTAACAGCTAAGTCTCCACCTGCAATTAGGTTTTCATACCAATTTAAGTCATCGACTGGACGATAAGAAAATAGGCTCTGTTTTTGTGAAGCAGTTAATTTCTTATTTTTAAGCGCATACATCTCTGCATCAGAAATATCTTCTTCTCGCCACGCTGCCCAAAACTTAGCAGGGGTATTACATGTGCCGTAACGCCCTTCATGTCCATTTATAGAAAGCAGAAGTTGACTATAGGCAAAAAGATGTGGAATTTCATCAGGTCGCTGATTACGAAGCGTCTGAGAAATGCCTTCATTAATCGTTGGACCTTTCTTAGCCTGACTATCAGGGCGTTTTGCTTCAATTACCCCTAAAGGAATACCATTTACAAAGCAAATGATATCGGGTCTTCGTGTATCTACACCACCTGAGCGTGTGACAGCAAATTCTTCAGTATATGAAAAATCGTTGTTATGAATGTTATGCCAATCAATGAGTGGAATCGTCGGGCTAACCTTTTTTCCATTCACAAATTCAGTTACAGGAATGCCGTAGAATAAATGGTTATACATTTTTTCGTTGGCGGTCAGTAGCCCTTCATTCAAGGCAGGGCTACAGATTTCGGCAATTAAGTTATCAATCGACTTTGCTGAGAGTGGATATTCTTGACCCGCAAATGGAAAAGTACGTTTAGAGAGTTCTTTACGTAGAATTTGGCGTAAGACAACTTGGTCTTGCTTTCCATCACGGGCAGCAAGTGCCTGTGATGGCGGTAAAAATGACCATCCCAAGTTAGTCAACAAGGCTAAAGCAGGCAGTTTTGCACTATATTCTTCTTGAAACTTAGGTAAATAAGAGTTCATATAAATTCAACTTATCCTAATTGTTTAAAAACTTCTTCAAACCATAAAGCCTCATTTGTAGCTCTAGTCTTTGGATCTACGAGAATCACTTTTACATTATCCAAATTTGAATCTAGGCGAAGTTTTTTCTTAATTTCTCTAGCGTTCTCTTTTGGATCTACGGTAATGATAAAAAGTTTCTTATCATTTTTTTCAATAAGTTCTCTGAATAATCCATTAATATGACTATCATCTTTATTGAATCCAAATCCTATCGATATAATTGCTTCTACATCTTTATAGGCATCGAATAACTCTACATAACGTCTCGACATTTCTACCGAAGTTAAGGGTTTCAGTCCACTTTGAGTAAGCATAAATGGAACTAAAATTTGCTCACTTTCATGCAAATCTTTATCTTCAATCTGAATAACTTCATTTTTATAGGGATTATAAAAATCTTTCGTACTACCATTTAAATGAAACACATTAATAGGGGACATATCTAAATCATCTGATATTTCTTTAAATAGGTTGTTATAGTTAGATGTACCAATAACTTCTACTTCTTGACCAGAATCTATTAAACCTTTGACATCGTGATAGTAACCAAAATCAGGCAAATCTGTTGGCTTCTGCGCAATAATATAATCATGGGCAATTTCCATAAAAATCGCCATTCTAGTGAATTTAGCCCATTCCGTTGATGGTGAAAATAAGTATCTAAAATGATCATCAATTAATTTTTGATAATCTAAAACGCTACAAAATATATTTTCTAAAATTTGTTGAGTTACCGCAGAAAATAGATCAACTAAACCTGCTTCTTCAGTTGTATTGAATGTTCTTTTTTCACTCAGCAGTAGATCCAAGGCAGTTGAACCAACTCGATCAAACTCCAAACGAAACATACCAAAAATATCATCAAAGATTGGTAAATCATCAGGTGCTGACTCGAATAATTCCTCATTTAAATTTTGAACAAAGTCTTGCCCGTATGCACCAACTAATAATTGCAAAAAAGCAATTACATATCTTCGTAGATCAGCACAATTGGGTTTTGAACGAATAATTTCCAAAGCTGCTGAATAATATTCAGTTCCAAATAGTTTCACATCTTTGGTCAATTTTTCATTAATTTTAATATCGTGCTCATATAAGACTTCACCGATATCTTTATCCATCTCATCAGAAAACTTATCTTTAAGTAAGCTTTCTTCAATTTCTAATTGCTTACAAGCCGATGTAAATTCATTATCAAAGTCATTTAATTTTTTAATAATTTCACTTCTTTTATATTGAATTGATGACTCAATAATGCTGGTAAACTCATTTTTACCAAAAGCAAAAATGCTTTTTTTCTCATAATCTTTTGGCAACCATGATGTTGCGTAAGGACTACGAATGTCAATCTTCGACAACTTCTCTCTAAATTTCTTTTTATATGGTGTAGCATCTTGTCGAAATAAATCGATTGCAAACTTTCCACCACTTGGAAGTCCATAACCGATCTCTGCACCAGCACCAAAAAACAATCCTACTTTCATTTTATTCCCCCATTTATAATTACAACTAATTTGAAATTTACGTATTCTTAAGCAGCTTAAAACTCAACTGATAACGATAAAACTCAATATTCTGAGCCACACTCAAAGCACGACGAATTCTTAAGTCATCTTCTAGTGCGATGATGACACCCTTAACTTGCTGATCCGCCTCAGCCAATTCATCTTTGACATAGCCCATATAACGCTGAATTTGCCCCACCACACGATCACTTGCACGACCACGTTTAAGTTCAACAACAAGCAACGTCTTTTTATCCTTACTGATTGCCAAAATGTCGATAGGTCCTGTATCTGAAGGATACTGCTGACCGACCAATTGACCTTCTTCGGTATAAATGTCGTATGTTTCACCCAACTCAGTTTTAGACCAGTTCTCCACCAAGAAATGCTCTAAATGCTTTTCTAAAGCAAAAGCGGTTGGGTCTTCGAGTACTTCATCAGGTTCGAGATGCTCAACCGTTTCTTTGCCATTAATGAGCGATTTAAGCTCTTCTGCATACTTGGTTAGATTACAAACTGTACCGACTGATCCCGATGAGTTCTTTAGCTCTTGAGACATCAGTTCTCTAGGTAAAGTTTGTTCAAACCATTCGACTTTTCTACGATGGCTTAACTCACCAGAAGGCACGTAGTAATAGTCTGAAATGACTTTACCAACTAAGTAATGACCATCCCCACGAGGTGTAAGGATAATGTCACCTTGTTTAATCCCTTTTGAAAGCGTATGTAACATGCCACATGCTAAGCCTGCCGAAATCTTAGTTTTGTCAGGTAAAGCTTCAAGATAAACAGGAATAAAACGATGATTAAACTCACGCCAATCATCAGGTAACTCATGGGTTAAGTCTTGGTCAATGTTCCAGTTGGCGGCAATAAAGCCGCCTTCTAGAAACTCTTGAGCAAATACAGACTTCGCACCCGCCATAATGCGGTAATAGCTAGGATTGTTTTGCATCATTAAGCAGCCACTTTGACACGTTTTTTACCTGTCAAAAGCTGTTGCATAAGAGCATTTTTTTCTTTTTTTAGAAATCGAAGTTTTTGCTTAAAAATTTCAATTTCACGATCAGCATCTGACAGTACAGATGCAATTTTTTGTTGCTCTACATAACTTGGTACATCAAGTTTTAATGAAAAAAAATCACTAGGCTTAACATTTAGTAATCCATGAGCGCGCCCACCTTCATGAGCTATTTGAGATAACCCTTTATTTAAAAGTCCAGATTCAAAATAATGCTCCCAAAAGTCGCTATAAGATTCATCCTGATTTGAAATCTCAAAACATATGTATAAAGTTGTAACTACTCCATCATCATATTTATTGAGACGTTTAATCGCTCCCATGGGATAGCCATTTGAGTAACTTTTATTGTATGCAAACTGTCCTTTCTTGAGTAAGAAATAGTCATCCAAAACCTCAGAAGCAACAGATTTTTTAAAGAAATCTTCTTGCCTAATAAGACCTTGTTGAGCGGAAATAGTGACAACATTATTACTTTGACCACGATTTTTAACTGTGACTCTATTAAATAGTTGTGAGAGCTTCTTTTTTTCCCATTTCTGGCAAAAATTTTCCCCCTTTCCATCTATTAATCTTTTTTTACCCACCAACAATTCTTGCACTAATGCTTTCTTTTGCTGCTGACTATTCTCTAGTAATTTACTTACAACTGTAATAGCCTGATCCCATGTTGCTAGAATTTGAGAAATGTTTTTCTGCTCATGAGTAGGAGGTAATAAAATAGGATAATTTTTAAAATCTGATGTATTAAGGTTACCCTTTCCTCCACCAACAACCAAGCGCATAGCTTGGTAAGCTCCATATTTTGAATTCAATAAATGGTTTAAAAAATCCGATTCTAGTAACTCTTTATTTGGTGTAACAATTAACGTAGTAAATGTTTGTGCACCATCATATTCATTTGGTACAACGCATGTTAAACCAACATTTGAACCTGTATGTACTGTAATTACATCTCCAGCTTTAACTCTTTTGTTAGGATGTTTTTTAGAAAATTCAGGCGTGAGATATAACATTTCAGTGTCATCAAAATACCCCTTTTTGATATTTTGATTTCTAATAATAGGGACACCAGCCGAAACATAGTAATCAGTCACAGATGTAGCAAGCCCAACTATTACTCTATCTGATACTTCAGATAAAAATGTTTTTTTCCATCCATTAGGCACCATAACCCAACTCCTCTAAATATTTCGCCATTTGCACTTCAAGCTCAGCAAGTTGTGTCTTTAACTGCTCACGCTCAGCACGTACAGCAACCAAATCAATCTCAGCTTCCTCTTCAAAAGTATCCACATAACGAGGAATATTCAGGTTGTAATCGTTGTCTTTCACTTCCTGTAAAGTCGCCAAATACGCATACTTATCTACGCTTTTACGAGCACGATAGGTTGCAATAATCTTAGCAATATTCTCTTCAGATAAGTTGTTTTGGTTTTTACCTGACTTAAACTCACGGCTTGCATCAATAAACAAAACCGAATCATCAGACTTTTGTTTTTTGAAAATTAAAATTGCAGCAGGAATACCCGTACCGTAGAACAGCTTTTCAGGTAAACCTATCACCGCATCTAATAAGTTTTCGTTAATCAATTTCTCACGAATCTTACCTTCAGATGATCCACGGAATAACACACCATGTGGAACCACAACACCCATACGACCAGTAACAGGTTTAAGCGTCTCAATCATGTGTGAGATAAAGGCATAATCACCTTTGGTCTTTGGCGGTAAACCACGACGGAAACGATCAAACTTATCATTCTCAGCTTGCTCATAACCCCATTTATCTAATGAAAATGGTGGGTTTGCTGTCACAATATCAAACAGCATTAAATCGCCATTCTTATCCAATAATTTTGGATTACGAATCGTATCGCCCCACTCAATTTTGTGGTTATCTTCACCATGCAAGAACATGTTCATCTTAGCTAATGACCAAGTTGAACCAATCGCTTCTTGCCCGTAGAGTGCGTATTCTTTGCTGTTATGATTTGATACAACTTTACGACCACACTTCATCAACAATGAACCAGAACCACATGCAGGGTCACAAATGCTGTCACCTTTTTGCGGATCAAGTAACTCGGCAATTAAGTCCGATACTTCAGGTGGCGTATAGAATTCACCTGCCTTTTGACCACCACTTGCAGCAAAGTTTTTAATTAAAAATTCGTAACCGTTACCAATCACATCAAGTGAACCTACACGGCTTGGTTTGAGATCCAACTCAGGCACAGCAAATACTTCTAAAAGATCTTTTAGAATCGTATTTTTTTGCTTTTCTTCGCCCAATTTATCGGTGTTAAACGAAATATCTTGGAAAACGCTTTTGCCTACATCTTTGAGCTTTGTACCATTCGCTTCTTCAAGCGCATGTAAAGCCATATCAATACGTTCACCATTGCTGGGTTCAAAGCGACGCTCATGCAAAGTATAGAAATTTGATTCACGAGGCAGGACAAAACGCTCGTTTTTCATCATTTCTTCAATCAGTTCAGGCTCATCACCATATTCATTTTTATAATTGTCGTAGTGATCTTGCCATACATCCGAAATGTACTTTAAGAACAACATCGTCAAAATATAGTCTTTATAGGTATCAGCACTCACTGTGCCACGGAATACATCACATGCCGACCAAAGGGCTTTATTGACTGTATCTTGATTAATTTGAGTAACCATTATTTGTTTCCTTGAAGCAGTTGTTTAAACATGCCCATCATCATTTGTTCACGATTTTTAAGTAATTGCTGAGTCAAGATCTGCTCTTGCTCCCAAAGACGGTTTAATTCGATTATGCGTTGCTGAATGTCCAAGCTAGGGACTTCAACCTCAAACTGGTTGACTGTTGATACACTAAGCATCGGCATCTTAGAACCCTGACTTTCTTTGCGTAACTCGTATTGCACATTAGGTTGATTCAAGTACCAGCATAAGTATTCCGGCAGTACATTTTGATTTGGCATCAGAATCAAAAACTGGCTACTCACAATTAGTGGTAGTGCTTTGGATTGATCTTGATAGCCTACAAAATAATGTGCCTTGAGATACTCTCCACGACAGGGCAACAATACAGTCTCAGGCGAGACGATGGCATTATCTTTACCATGCCAACCAATTTGCGGTAAAGCATCAGCAAAAAGCGTATAGCCACATGTATCCGTTGCAATGTTACGAATATCTTTGATCTGCAATACATGGGCATTGCCTGAATCAACTTCTTCAACCTTTTCACGGAATGTAAAACCCGTTCGAATTTCTGCAAGATCGCTAAGTTTTATGAATCTCTTTAACTTTGACATAAATATTTACTCTGAAAGAGAGTGAGCCATCCTTGGCTCAGTCCACTTAAGATGCGTTACCAACATATTTCTTTAGCCAATCAGTCATTGATTTGTCTTTATCTGAATCCAAATTTACCCAAGCCGCATCTCGTTGCAAACGAGTCACTAATAAACCATCATCATTATCTAGCGCCTGTCGTAGATCATTCAAAATCTGCATAGCAGATTTATCAGAAGCAATAATCCAACAAGATTTTAATGGTCGACACCATGTCCCATAAGCCTTAATTTTTTTATTAAGCTCTTCATAGTTACGTTGTTTACGCAGGTCATAATTGATCTGATATACTTTCATTTGTTCTTAACTCCTAATGTTTAGTCGCGTTAATAGTTTTGAATTCGATGACAGGCGGCCACCTGTCATCACTATTTTTTTACAGTAGAACGATTATGCAGTTCAACCTAAAGCTGATGTTAGGTTGAATTTTAGGTTATGTCAAATTTATTTTTTGCAGTAGACGATCTATGATTCACGAAAAAAAGGGATTCTTGCTGATTAGACTTAATAATTTGAAGTTCGAGTATAAGAGAAAAATTCTAACTAATTCATAGATATAAACACTTAATTTTTTAATAAAGCTTATATCTTCATTTCTTACTCTCTCTCCACCTATTAATTTTATGGGGTCATTTAATTATTATGAGTTGGAATGCTAAAATTTTAGATGTAGCGTGATCTCTTCGTTGGCATTAAATTTCATAGATTTTATTTATGATAAATTACACTAAATCATAAAAAGCATTCTAAATTTCAAGGATCAAACTTCTCGTAGCAAGTCGCCCGTATCAAAAAACAGATAGAATTCATCTTAGAACTATTCAAAAATCTTAAATAATTAAAATCCAGCTTAGGTTGTTAGCATTCACACGAAAATAAGTTCATATCAAACATTTGTCCTAATAATATTTAAAACACAAATTTGAGATTCTAAATAAGTCAGTTTTTGCTGACTTTTCTTTTTAAACTGAAGGATAGTGTCTTTTAAGATAGGATACTCTTTCATATATTTATCAAAAAAGTTAATTTCTAGACGGATTTTTTCTATATTTAAATTTACTTCAGCAAATTCACTTTTCAATTTATCCTTAAAATCAATCGTAATATCTTGTTTTAACAAAAAATTATTTAGCGATGAAACTGAGTAATTTGAAGTATATCTGTAATTATGATGAGTACGCTTAAGAATCATCAAATCACAATTTACTAGCTCCCTTATAATACGATATGTACGTTGATAACTATTATTCGACGAAAACTCTGGGTTTTCTTTTTTAAAACCATTAAAAATTTCTTTAAACTCACTGTCTCTAAAATTTTGATTCGACAGATATTCAACCAAATGATAACTAAGTTTATGATTTAATGACATAAAATAAAACACCCAGTGTACAATAATAAAAAATATCCCATTTTGGGATATTTATGAAGATAGTACAACATTTTGAGCCATGAGCTCAATACATGATCCTAGGTATAGGAAAGTTATTAACGAATTAATAGGACTACGTGAGTCGAAAAAAATAACTCAGGTACAGTTAGCTTCGTCTTTAAAAAAGCCTCAATCATATGTGGCTAAAGTTGAGAATTTTGAAAGAAGATTAGATTTCATCGAACTTTATGATTGGTTGAATGCCATTGATAGCAATTTCATCACTTTCTTTTCAGAATACTTTTCTGAATAATCTTAATTTAATTAAATTCTTGCACAGTCTGTTTCGTGCATTGAAGAAGTCTAATGAGTTTTAATACACCTAACTTTTTCAATTAACTACAGATGTGTCTCATTTGATATTTGAATCTTCTAAATTGAACTTAAAGCAATATTTCAGTTTTGTATTTAAAAAAATAGTAGTTACAATCTCTGCTCTTATTTGACAATCATTTTATTAATTAGGAAAAGATCACATATAGGTAAGGAACAGGAAGATGCCGAGCGTGATGCCATGCTGAACGAAGCAGGCTATCAGGTCTATCGCTATACCGATATTCCAAGTACCCACAACTTAAAAAAAGACATTTTAAATTAACTCCATTTCGACATAAAAAAGCCACCGTATGATGCGGTGGCTGAATTCAGTATCGATCTCAATTATTTCTGGCTTGCTGTTCAGATAGCTCTACAGTGGGCTTAGAAGCAGCCTGTTCAGCTGCTTCACGGGCTTTGATCCGTTCCAGCATTTCAGCCTGCTGCTGTTGATATTTTTGCTGGTTTTTCTCGTCGCTACTGACTGCCAGATAGGCCATAGAGACCAGAAAAATCGGGATAAGTAAACCAAGACTCATCAGAATAATCATCTTCTTGGGATTGGGCTTCGCGCCTGACTGCGACATAATCAATACCTGTCAATCTATATACACACTAAATTTGCCTGTCCAATATAACAAAACCCTGTGCTGTCTCAACAGATCATTCACCTGCTTTGTAAACTCGCATCAAAAAAGCCGGTCGAAACCGGCTTTTTATCTCTACAGTCAGACAGCAAGCTGAATTTGCTGCAATACCTCTTGCAAGGTTTTAAGATAATCAAAGTCTGCTTCAGGCTTGTCTTGCATTCGCCAAGCCACATAACCATCCGGACGTACCAGTACCGCACCCGCTTCATGGATTTCAGATTTCTGGTTCCAGGTTCCGTAAACATCGCGGTATTCGCGGGAACCAATCTGAATCACATCCAGATAAGGTAAATTCATAGCATGCACCGCATTTTTCCAGCCTGTACCAGACAGCCCGGTCAACAAGGTAAAGCGGCCCTGTCCTACGATATCTAAGGTCGATTGCTTCTGTCCTTTGGCATTAATCAGCCAGGTATGCGGCACTTTTGCCCCCGGGCGTGTCGTTGCCTGCAAGTAAAGCTGCGAATCTTGCATAAAGGTTTCCGCTGTCGCCTCGGCAATCACAGCATTTGAATCATAACGCTGATTCAGCTCTACCCCTTGGGCATTAAATTCGAAATGCTTAATCTCGAGCGCCTGGAATAATTTTTGACGAATCTCGGCACCCGCGTCATCTTCAGCGAAAATTCGCTGCAACATTTCTACCTGTGTTGTTACACCATGATCAAAACCAAAGACTTCTTTGAGATGCTTATAATCGAAGCGGGATTGATTAGCACGGGCGACTATCTGCTTGCCTACAGGTGCACGCTCACGAGTATAAGAATCCAACAAGCTTTCTTTGGCCCAGCCTTTCACCGCATAGGCCAGTTTCCAGCCGAGGTTAAAGGCATCCTGCATGCAGGTATTCGAGCCTAAACCACTGGATGGTGGATGACGGTGTACGGCATCACCACCACAGAACACACGACCTTTGGAATACTCTGTCGCCCAGGTCTGATTGACATACCAATACGACAGTTTTTGAATTTCTACTTCTTCAACTTCAGTCCCAACAAAGGCATTCAGGCGAGCACGAACCTGCTCCTCAGTCACCTGCGGCTCACCTTTGGAAATATCAAAGCCCCAACCCATAATCCACTCATTCCATGGGGTAATAGCGCGCAGTAGCCCCATACCCAAATCACCAAAACTGGCTTCGGGGTTAACAATCCATTGCAGGATTGCTGGACGATGCTGCACATATTGGCTTAAATCCGCCTTGAAGGTCACATACACAGTACCGGCACGCGCCATGACGCCTTCAAGCGGCAGATTTAACTGCTCGACAATTTTAGAGCGTGCACCATCCATACCCACCAGATATTTGGCACGTAAGCTAAACTCGGTATTGGTAATCCGGTTTAGAAAGGTTGCCGTCACACCGTGTTCATCCTGAGTATGAGACAGATATTCTGTATTAAAGTTATAAATCGCACCACGTTCGGCGGCATTCTTTGCTAACAATGCTTCCATTTTCGGCTGGATCAGATCCACCAATGGACAGGGACTGCCCTTGATATAATCACCATGTCGTTCATCACCAGTACCCCAGGCACTTAAACGGGCAATTTCCTCCCCGACCAGACTGGTGGTAATCAGGCTTTCCCCCATCTGTTCCCAGGGCGTGGCAATCTGCTTGACCTGTTCTTCTACGCCGAGATCACGCAACACTTCCATGGCCCGCTGATTGGTAATATGTGCACGTGGACTGTTGGCTAGCCAGCTAAACTGGGTAAAAAGCTGGACTTTAATACCATAATTGGCCAGTGCCAGTCCCAAGGTTGATCCCGCAGGACCTGTTCCCACCACCAGCACATCCGTATCAAATTGCTCAGACATCAGCTACTCCTTTTCAATGTCACCCTTCAGCTGTCTGATCTCAGTGTATGCAACCACGTTATTTTGCAGAACACCCATAGACTTAAACTATGGTTGCATAGTTTTTAGGTCTGCCACATTTCATAATCTGATTTGCGGCATCAGCTCAGAAAGAGACTGTGCAATCGGGTTTATAGGTGTGGTGAATTATGGAATTACGTCATTTAAGATATTTTGTCAGCGTGGTTCAGCAAGGCAGTTTTACCAAGGCTGCTGAAAAAATGTTTACTGCACAACCTTCATTAAGCCAGCAGATTAAAGACCTGGAAGAAGAAATCGGCGTGTTACTGTTTGACCGCTCTGCTAAAAAAATCCGTCTGACCGATGAAGGTGAAGCCTTTTTACCTTATGCACAGAATGCACTGGAAAATGCCCAGCTGGCCATATCCGCTGCACGACAGGTGGCTTATAATAAAAACAACCAGATTTATATCGGCTTTTTAAATGTGGCAGAACTGAAGGTCATGCCCTTAATTCTGGATAAACTCAAACAGCAAATTCCGGATCTACAGATCCATGTGCAAAGTCTGACCTGCCTTGAACAAATTCAGCGCCTCAAGAATGCTGAACTCGACCTGACCTTTACCCGTTATGCTGTGCAGCATGATGATTATGAGAACCTGTGCTTGCTGACTGAAAAAATCTATGTCGTGGCAGCAAAGAAACTTCATCCTTCTAAACATCAGATTAACCGTGAATACTTGAGCAAACAGAACATCATCATGTGTGAACAAAGCACCTCACCGGTTTTCTATGAAAAGATCAATAAACAATTACAGCTCAAACATCTACCACATCATCAGATGCACTGGGTGACCAATGTTCTGCAACATATCAACATGATCAATATGGGCTTGGGCTTTAGTTTCGTTCCGGAATACCTGCTAAAATTTCTCGGCGATCATGTGCAAGTGATTGCGACCGATTTTGAACTTCCAACCTTGCAGCTGTATGCCAGTTTTAGAAAAAATTCAAAAAATGCCGCATTACAGTTCATTACTCAGGAACTAAAGATACAAAGTCAGTTGAACTGATGTCGCAGCCTACATTATAACCCATAATAAAAAGTATCCATACGGATAATTTTTTATGACGATTTTTACTTCAAATAATCATTAAAACAAAGCGAGAAAAATTCCGGCAAAAATCATAACACCTACCCAGCGATTATGACGGAATGCCCAAAAACAGCGCTGCGGATCACGGTCATGGGTTTTGCTCCATTGGTAGATAAAATCTGCAGCAACGCATAGCAATGCGATTAAACCAAATGGCATCAACAGACTTTCCAAATACAGAGCACTGCCAATCAATATAAGGCTGATGACTTGCAATAAAGAAATAATTTCAATGTCATATTTGCCAAATAAAATCGCTGTGGATTTTACCCCGATCTTCAAATCATATTCACGGTCGGTAATGGCATATTGAGTATCATAAGCCACTGTCCAGGCCAGATTACCAAAGTACAGAAGCCAGCAGGTTAAATCCGGTATCTGTCCAACTGCGGTATAGGCCATTGGAATGGACCATGAAAATGCCGCGCCAAGAAAGACTTGTGGCAAGTGGGTATAGCGTTTCATAAACGGATAGATAAATGCCAGAAACAACGCCCCAAATGACCAGTAAAAGGTTTCAATCGGCAAAAAGAACAACATACAGGCACTAGCAGCAACCAGAGCTAAAAATACATATATTGCTTCTTGAGCACTGATAATTCCGGTCGCCAGTGGACGGGTTTTAGTCCGTTCCACATATGCATCTACTTTCCGGTCAGCAAAATCATTAATGGCACAGCCTGCCGCACGCATAAAAATCGTGCCCAAAATCATGGGAATCAAAATGCTGATGGATGGCATACCCTGATTGGCAATCCATAACGCCCACATGGTTGGCCAAAACACCAGTTCCGTACCAATCGGCTTATCAAAACGACAGAGATAATAATAAGCTTCCAGGCGTTCACGCCAGGTAATTTGATGCGCAGTTGCCATGACCATCCTTAACCAGATTACTGTTTAATTTTTTGTTGAATAAATTGCTCAAATGCAGGTAAAAAAGTTTCCTGCACAATAAATTTACAACCATGCCAAGTATAGCAACTTTGCCGTGTCCAGCCATCTTCCAGCAGAATGACACGACGCTGACATATAGGGTTTGTGCGTTGAAATAAAAACCATCCTATAGGTTTTTTACCAATATGCTTAAAAAGGCGTGCCCGACGCTGCAAGCTTAGGATTGGAAAAATGCTTTTCGCTTTGACCCACGGCTCTGCATCACAACCATATAAATAGCTTTCACGTACCCAAGATGTATGCTGATGCGGCATATTCATCCATTGTGCATCGGCACGTAGAAGCCGCTGATAGTGCTCTTCAATAGGCTGGACCTTGAATACCCCACCCGCAAAATCGGTTAATTGTTGTGTCAGTGAACCTGAAGCATATAACCACGATTTTAATGCAGGTAAAATAGTTGAATTTTGATTTGCGTATGCAAGCGGTTCACGCATAACCATAAAGCTCTTAAAAATATGAAAATTTATACATAGTTTAAATGATATTCAGAAGACTGGAGCTTACTTGTTATCATTTAATTTAAAATGAAATTTTGGTTTAACTGTTGTCTGTTTTGGCGATGACTTCAAATTTTCCCTGCGGAGTTTTAATTAAAATCATGCCTTCGGCAGTTAAATAAAAACTTTTAGGATAAGCATAATCCAGAGCCAGTTCAGGATTTTTCAGAGCAACGAACTCAGCTTGCTTATAGCCTTCCACTGTTCGCCCAACCTCAATATAAGTCACTTCTGAAAAGTTCAGTTTAAATCCTTTTTCATGATCCTTTGGATCAATCCAAGGAAAGAAACCGATGTGCTTTTTACGCTGCGCCATAGTCGTGTACATACTTCAAGTAATTGAATAGATCATACAAAAAAAACCCGCGACAAGCGCGGGTTTTTCTTGAACCTAAATTCGAATATGAATTACAGGCTGTAATACATATCAAATTCAACTGGGTGAGTAGTCGTGTTCAGACGACGTACTTCTTCAGTTTTAAGTTCGATATAGGCTTCAAGCATTTCTTTAGTGAACACGCCACCTTTAAGCAGGTAATCATGATCCGCTGCAAGAGCTTCAAGCGCCATATCCAGGCTGTGAGCCACTGTAGGGATTTTAGCTTCTTCTTCAGGAGGAAGATCATACAAGTTCTTGTCAGCAGCTTCACCTGGGTGAATCTTGTTTTGAATACCGTCAAGACCAGCCATCAACAATGCAGCGAAACCTAAGTACGGGTTCATCATTGGATCTGGGAAACGTGCTTCAATACGTTTGCCTTTAGGGCTAGAAACGTAAGGAATACGGATAGAAGCAGAACGGTTACGTGCTGAGTAAGCAAGCATGATTGGCGCTTCAAAATGCGGAACTAAACGTTTGTACGAGTTAGTAGATGGGTTAGTGATTGCATTCAATGAACGAGCATGCTTGATCACACCGCCGATGAAGTACAATGCCATTTCAGAAAGGCCTGCATATTCGTCACCAGCAAACAGGTTCTTGCCATCTTTAGAGATTGACATATGCACGTGCATACCAGAACCGTTGTCACCTACCATTGGTTTAGGCATGAAAGTCGCAGTTTTAGCATATTGGTGTGCAACGTTCCAAACTGCATATTTAAACTGTTGAACTTCGTCAGCTTTACGCACCATAGTATTGAAGCTCACACCAATTTCTAACTGGCAAGATGCAACTTCATGGTGATGTACTTCTACACGACCTGGACCCATGATGTCTTCAATACGGGCACACATATCAGCACGCATATCTTGTGAAGAATCTACAGGAGGAACTGGGAAATAACCGCCTTTAACACGTGGACGGTGACCAGAGTTACCAGCTTCGTAATCTTTACCAGTAGACCAAGCAGCTTCTTCAGCGATCAATGTGTGGCGTGCGCCAGACATGTCGATGTCCCATTTTACTTCGTCAAAAACGAAGAATTCTGGTTCTGGACCGAAGAATGCAGTATCACCGATACCTGTTGATTTTAAGTATTCTTCTGCACGGCGAGCGATAGAGCGTGGGTCACGTTCATAACCTTGACCAGTAGATGGCTCGATTACGTCACAAGTTACCACAACTGTAGCTTCAGCGAAGAACGGGTCAAGGAAACATGTTTCAGCGTCTGGACGCAAGATCATGTCAGATGCTTCAATGCCTTTCCAACCAGCAATTGAAGAACCGTCAAACATTTTACCGTCTTCAAAAGTATCTTCGTCGATTGTATCTGCAGGGTAAGTTACGTGCTGCTCTTTACCCTTAGTATCAGTAAAGCGAAAATCGACCCATTTTGCGCCACTTTCTTGGATGAGTTGAAGGACCTTGTTCGCCATGCTCATTTTGCTCCGATGATTTTTTGTTGCACCTGCTAAGTGCGTGTTAGTAGTTGGTGTCTATAAAGCAATTCTCGTACCAACTTTTAAAAAGCAAAGCTAAAATATTGAATTCTTTATCAGAATAGAAGATTTGAGCCTTTTGCTTTGTTGCTATTATACTGTGTGTAAATCTAAATGCACCATATTCAAACACTCATAATCACATTTACTTGAAAAGTAGCTTTTAGTGTATCAAATTGGTGCATATTTATTTTTCCCTTTTATAAGAGTCCTATTTTTCTTGCGATTTGCCTGAATATCCATTAGTTCTGCTTAAAATAAATTCTTAATAATTTATTTTCTGTCATGTTAATGATTTCATTATTGAATATTTTCAGCATTTTCTATTTCAAGCTAAAACTCACCTAAAGCATAAATACAAGCTATCTTATTATTATAGATATGTTTTTTATTTTTGGCCCTTAAATTGCAGATATTTCAAACAGTCGAAAGCGTGAAATACTCTGCGCCATTTTGGTGACAAGCTGCCAATCTGATTGCAACAGTTTTATGAACCTTTATGAAGCCAAACTTCAATCACATTAATTTAACTAGCGCCATACTTACTTAAAAATAGTTTATTACTAATACAAACTAAGTATCTTATATTAAGCTTTTAAATGGAGGTAGTACTTGTAGCGTATTTTCAAAATAACATAAGATGATTAACCTCATCTTCAATGAATTTTCTTCAACATAAAATGCAAATAAATCAGCTTATTCTCATGTAGTGATTTCTATAAAATCATTAGACCTCTTGCGAAAGTCAAAACCACCTCAATCTAAGTTTCATGAGATATCAGAACTTAAACCGTTTTTCAGATTCTGAATTTAAACGCTTGGTTGGCGTACCTCGACCAGTTTTTACCGAAATGGTAGAGGTTTTAGAAAAAGCAGAATCACTCAAAAAGAAATCAGGTCGTCCTCA
>NZ_VOYL01000032.1:0-33526 GCF_013420295.1 Acinetobacter sp. YH01018 | reverse complement strand
GTCATCGTTCGGTAAATAACTTCATGGTGAATATCATGGCTGCTGTAGTGGCTTATTGTTTGAATCCCAATAAGCCAACTTTCCAAAATATGCTAAAAGGCTAAGCAGATTTCGTCGAACTCAGGTTATTTAGCAGCTCGGCCCCATTCATTTAAACGTGCTGTGGAATTGTGCTGTGGCAGTTCGGCTGCTGCTATTAGTCTGGCCAAAGATTATCCAGACTTTAATGAAATAACCGTGTCGGATCTTAATCCGAAAGCATTGTTGTATAGTCAAATCAATGCCAGCTTTGCAGGTTTAAATAATATCACTCCGGTTTACAGCAATTTATTTACTCATCTTGCAGGACAGTTCGATCTTATTTTTGCCAATCCACCTTATTTAATGGATGCAGATCAGCGTCAATATCGGCATGGTGGAAATCAACTCGATGGTAATGAACTCGCCTTCAATATTGTAAAAGAAGGCATTCAGCGGCTTAATCCTCAAGGATGTTTATTTTTATATACGGGTGTAGCTATTCGTCCAAACGGTAATCCTTTTTTACAACAGCTTGAAAAATTAATGCTGTCTCAACCGAGTATCCATTGGTGTTATGAAGAAATTGATCCCGATGTTTTTGGTGAAGAACTGGATCAGCCTGCTTATCAGCAGATTGAAAGGATTGCTTTGGTTTTGGTGAAGGTGGAATTGATGGATTAAAAGCGGCTGCAATATTGAAAAACTTTAAAAGGCGTTTAGCTAAAATCGAAACTATTAAAAAATAAAGCGACTACAGTTAAATCAGTCGCCGCTTTTCCACCTATTCTATTTTAGGATGAATTAGGAAGCTATAGCTGAACCATATCAATGACAGTCGGCTCTGCAATATCATCGACACGTTTTTTAAAATTGGGACCCGGCGGGACTTATTCATCAGCGCATCGTCAAATTAACTCCAAAATATCAGCCTGTTGAGCCTGCTGTATCAGCCAGTCTTTAAATGCACTCAGCTTGGGTAAAGTACGGCATTCTTCTCTGTAAACAACATAATAAGCCAAAGTGGAAGGTCATTTTATTTCTGGATACAGGCGGACCAGACGCCCTGCTCTTAAATCATCATAGACCATGACACTTCTCGCGAGTGCTACTCCTTGACCATTAATTGCAGCCTGTAATACCGCAGCTGAATTATTGATTTTGAGGCCCCGTGGATTATCCTCATTAGTGATCTGATGAAAATACAGCCATGTATCCCAAGTCGTGAAACCAGAGTGATGATCCATTGAGAGATCATGAATTAAAGGTAAATTTAACAATCCTTCAGGAGACTTTAATTGCTCTAAATATGCTTGATAAAAGGTGGGTGAACAGACGGGGAAACGTTTCTTCTCCCATTAATTTTTCAGCGACAAGTCCAGACCAGCTTCCACTCCCATTGTCGGGTTAGCCTGTTCTTTCAGTGCTGGAGCTTTATTGGATATTTGGGGGATGGCAAATCATGAATATTGCTCTCCTGCCTTGGATTATTCTCTCGGCCTTATCTCTGTTATGGCTGCATAAAAAAGATGCAAAAGCAATTTAACTACTGGAAGGAAAAAATATACCCCTTCATATTTTATGAGGTCTGTGAATATAGAAACTTCTACATGACAAAAACAGTTTGAAATTTACATCTCAACTGCAATTTACGATTTTCAGCGTAATTCCGATAAGATTGGAATAGCTTTTATGTTAAGACTCTGATGAGTTCTAGCGAACAAGGATTGCTTTTCTTGTTATTCTTTTTAGTATTCTTCAAACTCTTTGTAAATGCTTTTCACTACTAGGATGTAATCAGCATTATCCACAGCTATTTGAATCAGATGATGTTCTGTCTGTTACCGAGTATAGTTCTTGTTCATCACTGACCATACATGGACTGGGATAAAGCACGATACATCAGAAAGAAAAAACCAACTGATGCATCGCTCACGAAATTAGTATTCGTAGTTATTATCGATAGACCATTCCTGTAACTTTCCAAACAAGATCTGGTCATTAAAGAGCAAGTCATTTTTTGCAAGTACTTTACTCTCATCTGTTGGACAGAAACCATCATCACAGTCTGAATCGACGACCCAACAACCACGGACAAACAGGATTTCATTTCCTTCTTGCTCCAGCTGTTTTTTCACCCGTTGAATTGCTTCATCGATGTTTTTTGCGCCTAAATAAGCTGTCACATACGCATAAGATTCCGATGGATCAGATGCCTTTTTAAATTCAATGCCTACACAAAAAAGATATTTTTTCATTATCGACTCCTGATTGATATGAATTGTCTGATTCAATTGGTTCAATTCCATGAACAGCTTCATGATTAACATACCGTATCTTTATTCAGCAGACCAGTAAGAACTCCCACTGATCTGTGTTTAAAACTTAATACGCCAATTTCAACAGCAGTCTAAATAGCCCTGCAACCAAGGCCAAGCTTAAAAAACCAGCCAGCCATAAGCCAATAAACCATTTCAATTCAGAAATTTTCATTCAGCCTCCTTAATGATAACCTTCATCACCCACACGCACTTTATCCCTGAAAATCCAATACGATAGTCCGGTATAAATAAGAATGATCGGAATTAAGATCAATGCGCCAATAAGGGCAAATAATTGACTACTGGCAGGTGCTGCAGCCTCCCAGATAGTGATGGATGGTGGAATGACATAAGGCCATAAACTAATCAGAAAACCGCTATAAGCGAGAATTACCAGAGCCAAAGTATAAATGAATGGCAGGAACTCTTTGCGCTGCTTACAGGCTTTGATTGCCAGGAAAGTAAACAGCAGAACCAGTACGGGAACCGGGCTAAAATAAAAGAGTTGTGGTTGACTGAACCAGCGCGCTGCAATTTCATGATGAAGCAAAGGCGTATAAATACTGACACAGGCAAAAATCAGCAATAATGCGATGAGCAGTTTTGGCATCAGTTCAAACATGCGATTCTGCAGCATTTTTTCGGTTTTAAAGATCAACCAGCCACATCCCAGGGTTGCATACAGTACAACCACACTTAAACCAGTAAACAGGGAAAAAGGTGTTAACCAGTCCAGACCACCGCCAGTATAGATACCATTCGTGGTTTTAATGCCCTGAATGTAGGCACCCAAAATCACGCCCTGAAAAAAAGAACTGAAGATCGATCCCAAAATAAAAGCTTGATCCCAAAGAGATTTGGTTTTATTGGCCTTAAACCGGAATTCGAAGGCAACTCCCCTGAAAATCAGCGCGATCAGCATCAGAATAATGGGTATATACAGAGCCGATAACACAGTGGAATACACCAAGGGAAATGCAGCAAATAATCCTGCACCACCCAGTACCATCCAGGTTTCATTACCATCCCAGACAGGTGCGACGGTATTCATCATAACATCACGTTCCTGGCGATCGGAAATAAAAGGAAATAGGATACCGATACCGAGGTCAAAGCCATCCAGCACGACATAGATCAGCACTCCTAATCCAATAATTAGAATCCAAATTAATGATAAATCGATCATTTTTGATTCTCCTGAGATTGTGTAGAATTTACTTGATCCAGATCGTTTTCCTCATCAATCGTACTTAAAGGACGTTTTGATGCCTGTATGACCGCCTGCTCACTATGGGGTGCCGAATGTATAAACTCCGGACCTTTACGCATCAGTTTCAGCATGTAGAAAATGCCAACACCAAACACAATAAAGTAGACCATTACAAAAATGATCAGGGTTAAACCCACCTGCTCTGCTGAAACGGGAGAAAGAGTATCTTTGGTCCGTAAAATGCCATAAACCACCCAAGGTTGACGACCGACTTCAGTGGTAAACCAACCAGCGAGTAAAGCGATAAATCCAGATAAACCCATGTATAAAGAAAATTTATGGAACCATGGTGTTTCATAAAATTTTCCGGTTTTTCTTAACCATAAACCAATGATGGCCATCAGCATCATCAGTACCCCAAGTCCGACCATAATCCGGAAACTCCAGAATATGACCAGTGAGTTTGGACGGTCTACAGGAGCAAATTCCTTTAAGCCTTTGACTTCACCATTTAAGCTATGCGTCATAATCAGACTGCCCAGGTTCGGAATACCGATCGCATACTTGGTTTCTTCAGCCTGCATATCGGGAATACCAAATAGATATAAAGGCATGCCATGATCTTTATTGGTTTCCCAGTGTCCTTCTATAGCTGCCAGTTTGGCCGGTTGATGTTCAAGCGTATTCAGGCCATGCATATCTCCCACAAACATTTGTAGAGGTGCCAATGCCACAATCATCCACATGGCCATGGAAAATGATTTTTTTACCAAGGCATCACGACGGCCTTTTAATAAATGAAATGCGGCTGTGGCAGCGACAAGCAAAGCAGAAACCAGAAAAGAGGCCATTGCCATATGTGCTAATCGATAGGGGAAAGATGGATTAAAGACAATGGCAAACCAGTCTTGCGGGACAATAATGCCATTTTCTATAGTAAAGCCCTGAGGGGTTTGCATCCAGCTATTCGAGGACAGAATCCAGAACATTGAAATACAGGTACCTATAGCCACCATCAATGTTGCGAAAAAATGGGTTTTCGGTCCCACTCGCCCCCAACCAAATAGCATAATCCCCAGAAAACCGGCTTCAAGGAAAAATGCACTTAAAACCTCATAAGCGAGTAATGGTCCTGTGACACTGCCGGAAATCCGTGCAAATTCACTCCAGTTGGTGCCAAATTGATAGCTCATCACCACACCGGAGACTACGCCCATACCAAAGGACAGGGCAAAAACCTTGATCCAGAACTTGAATAAGTCCCGGTATACCGGATCATTGGTTTTAAGCCAACGCCATTCCAGAACGGCCAGAAAACTGGCTAAACCAATAGAAATTGCCGGAAAAATAATATGAAATGATACGGTAAATGCAAACTGGATACGCGACAGTTCCAGCGCGGTTAGCCCTAAATTCATGCTGCCTCCTGCTGATTACTTGAATGCGGGCAGGACATCAACGGCGCTGATTGATGCAGTGAAACTGACACACCTTGCCGGACATTGATCCTCTGGTATAGAGATGCAACCCGTATACTGGATACGCTATAGACTTTTTTGAGGGCGAACGAAACCATTACGCTGTTAGCGAACAGCGAAAACTGAATTTTCATGATTAAAACTCTTTAAGATGTTGTGTAGTGCAAACAAAACAACTGTTTGACGTGACCAATCGTGTCCTAAAAAGTCAAAGGTGGTGCTCTGCCCTGCGGCAGCAAATACAGCTTCTGCAAGCTGAAATAGACATGCCGGAAGAACGACTGATAGAAATTTAGTCGAACCTGAATCCGGTCCAGAACTTCATCAATTCCCAGTTTAAATGGCAGTACCAAATCACCATAGACAGTGCAGTATTGGCACTGGTGATTATGCTGATTGTGATCTTGGGAGTGTTGAGGAATCAAATCCTTGAGCAGCTCATGATGAGCCGAGTGGGCATGATGGTCAGCAGACGAAAGAAGATTGTGGGTAATCGACATACAGACCGGAGCAATGTGAAATTTTTCCGGCAGCAGAGGCTGTAAATATACTGCGATTTGCAGAAGTAAAACTGCAAATGCAATAAAAAATCCACTTCGCTTCAGCAAACTTTCTCTCGACTGGAATCGAATTAAGAGGGATACATTGAATAAAAACATGAAATTTCAGAATAAATTCCTACGTATTTACTCAACTTTTCACTTTATAAATATATAACATATAGCCAGTTTTGAAAAGCAAAAAAATTAAACGAAAGGTGAATTAAATTAAAGACTTAAAATAAAAAATAAACTTGTTCTGTATAAACTGCCGAATATGTTTATTTATTGACTAAAGAGTGTCCACAAAAAAATTTACTGAATTGAAATGCATGAAAGGAAATTTTAAATAAGAGACGCTATTTTTTGTTCTAGCCAGGAAAAGCGTCATGCATTCCTAATAGATGTGTTTGAGGATTAAAAAATCTTGCCCCTCGGACCAGACAAACTTGTTTTATTTATTTAAATAAAACATCTCTTACTGCAGATTTAGCCTTTAATTTTCGATACACGGCAAGTCATTTTTCCACCAGGATTTCATGCCACCTTTTAACTGTGAGACCGAATACCCCATCTTGGCAAGTTTACGTGTCGCAGGAATGCTCCGGTGTGCTGATAAACAGATTGTTACAACAGGTTGATCTGTTTTGAGACCTAATGAGCGTATTGCAGGTTCTGTAAACCGGGTAATCGGCAAATTGACGGCACCTTCTATATGGCTGTGTTTAAATTCTTGCTCAGTTCGAACATCCACAATTTGTACATTTCCTCGTTGCTCCCATAATTTCTTTGTCGGGGTTTCAGGCACCTTGCCCCAAGGGACATACATCAGAATGTTAAACATGATTTCTCTCTATCAAAACAATTCTTATCTATAATTTATAAGAATATAGAATAAAAATAACGATTAAAATCACTATAAATCAATATTGGATTGAACTCTAAGTTTATGCTTAAAAATAGATGATGCCTTCAAATCCAGTAGAAAAATAAAACTATGTTTAATAACAGATTAGAATTAATGTAATAGCTTATTTTTTTTCAGTTCTAAATTTCATATTTTGTTATATTATAATTCATGCAATATCCATAAAAGCGTAGTGAAGTGCTCATAATGTTGGGAAGATTGTTGGGATTATCCGCAATCTTGTTACAGATCGCTGTGTTCCTGCAGCCTTTATTGCCAGAAAAGCACAGTGTTTTTTCGGTATGTAAAACTGTTGCCGTTGCATTAGATCTAGAAGTTAATAGCACTCACAAAACTCTTAATTTTCCAACATCCCATCCACACGTCCATCACACCAGTGCAGCAGATCAGAACGATGTACAGGTCGTCACCGACGTGCAGGATCGGCATGCACCACACCAACAGCAGAATGATTCACACACCACTCATGACTGCCAGTTCTGTCTGGTGCACAGCTATACCCTACCGCTACTGGACACCAAGCTCAGACCAGTACTGGTCAGAACTCAGACCTTACTTCTGTTCTTCAGTACCTCTGTCCCGCATGTACTGACCCCACCCGCTCCATGGTTCCTGATTCCTCAGGGCCGTGCTCCTCCTTTAACACTCACCCACTAAATCAACAGATGTGGTATCGCTGAGTAGTCTGCCTACGTTTGAATATCGATGCAGTATGGCTCTATCTATCGCATAGGCATCTCGTAACCCACATCTTCAGCCACAGTGGTCCAATCCGTAATAGGTGATCATGACGTTTAGTTTAACTGTGCTCAAACCTGCTTTGAGTTCAGTTGGTACCGTCTTAATTACTTTCGGATTTTTTTAAAGTGTTATTACAACTTTTTGATGTATCCATAAGGAGGAGATAATGATGAATCTACTTCAGCATGATCATGCACACTCGCAAAAAAATGATTTTAATAGCGGCTGTTGTCTGGATTTGGCGCAACAGATTGTCCGGATCAGACATGCCCTTAATATTTCACAGACAGAACTGGCGGCCAAACTGTGTATTTCTGCCCGTACCTTGGAGAGCTGGGAACGCGGAGTGCGTCATCCCTCAAGTTCGGCACAGGCTTTGATCAAACTATTTATAAAGTCGCCTCAATTTGTACTGGAAAATCTAGCTTGATGATAATCGGGAATAATTTAAACCCTTATGATTATCATCAATTTAAATCAATATTGGTTTGGAAGACACTCCATGTTAATTGTAATTACATCCCAGAATCGGCGTCACATTACTCCACATGCTGGAAAATGTCGAAAATTCTGGAAATATGAATTAAAAGATGAAAAAGTGACTGACAAACAGCTTATTGAAGTGGAAAAAGAAGAGTCTTTTTCCCAGTCTAGAGAAGTACTCGAAAAACTTTTGCCTATGGACATATTTGTGACTACAGGAATCGGAGATCGATTACGAGAAAAGCTCAGAAATATTGGTGTACATGTCATCGTGACTACAGAAATTGAACCAGAACAATTTATCTGCAGTTTGGTTTCAACTAAATAAACAATTTAGATTCATATCATCTTAACTTAAATAAAAGACCCTGCATCAGTAGGGTCTCTTATTTAAATTTCTAATTATTAAGAAGTATACGAACTATCACACCATGTGTAGCGGCAACGTAGCCTGAAATGTTTTCTATCCCGACTCAACCTAGGATAAATGCTGTATTCACAATATCGCTCTGCCGTCTAATTTAATCTGACTTAAATCTCCTAGCTCTAACCACTCTATTCCAATGTAATTTTTTTAACTGGTTCAGTTCCAACATGTACACCCATGTGTACCCAAAAAATAGTTTTAATATCATATATTTATTACCATTAAATACTTGTAATTTATACTAATCAGAATATTTTAAATAAGGGTAAAATTGAATAAGGCTATTTTTTGGGTATCATTTCTGAATTTAAAAATTTAATGCTGATCTTAAGAATCCGAACTGGTCGGTATCTTCAATTAGCTCTAACAATGAGCTAGTTGTTAGTTTATGGGGACATAAACCTTTATTGTCTAAACACCCAACTGAAAGAAAACAGGTCTATCGTGACCGTATTGATAGATGGTCGGGCAATTGACGTAATGAGTTTAAGAGAAATCTTGATCTTGCTTTGGAAGAAAACTTAAAAATTAGACCAATTATAGCAATGCTCAATAACAGTTCTGATTTTCAAAATATTTTAGAGGGTAAAGATGGCAGCCAATACCCGAAAAGATTTAATGCAAAAACAAATTGGATTGGTAAATTAACTGTTTGGGACGGTACTCAATTTGAAATTGTATTTAGGCTTGATCAATAACTTGAACTTAAGCTAGGTTTTTATTCTGCTTATTATCGACTTACCTTGCATAACCCTAAAAACAACAAAGCCCCGATCAATGATTAGGGCTTTATCTTAAATTTGGCGGAAGCGGTGAGATTCGAACTCACGGAGGACTCACACCCTCGTCGGTTTTCAAGACCGGTGCATTAAACCGCTCTGCCACGCTTCCATGTGCGCCATAATACGGATCTTTTTAAAAACTGACAAGTAAAAATTACAAGCAAACTATTCAAATGAATATTGTTTCACCAAATTAACTTTAAAAATTATAATTTGGCTGCCAATTCGGCACCCTCACGAATTGCACGCTTTGCATCAAGCTCTGCCGCCAGTTTGGCACCACCAATAATATGGTAATTCGCCAAGGTAAATTCATCCGCCGTTGGCATAATGTCTTTGACCGATTCCTGTCCTGCACACACTACCACAGTATCTACACGTAACAATTGATCGTGGCCATTGGTTTCAATCCATAAACCTTCATTGGTCACAGACTTGTACTGCACACCACGTAGCATCTTCACAGCGTGTTTTTTCAATTGCGCACGATGCACCCAACCTGTGGTTTTACCCAAGCCAATCCCCAGCGGTGTCGTTTTACGTTGCAAGAGATAAATTTCACGGACAGGATGAGCCACTTCGGCAGCTTGTATGCCACCCTCAGAAGTATAGTTCGGATTCGGATCAATGCCCCACTCCCGTTGCCAGTCAGCCAGAGGTTGCGGCTGTGACTGATGTTCAGGTTTTAATAAAAACTCGGATACATCAAAACCAATACCACCGGCACCAATCACTGCCACCCGATTGCCAACTGCTGCTCCACGTAACACTTCTGCATAAGACAACACTTGCGGTGCCTGACTACCTTCAATATTTAAGGCACGCGGAACAACTCCAGTCGCAACCACGACCTCATCAAAGCCTTCACGTTCCAGTTGTTCACGGTTCACTTTAGTATTTAAGCGCAGTTCTACCCCAGTTCTTTCAATTTGAACTTTAAAATAACGGATGGTTTCATGGAATTCTTCTTTACCCGGTACCACTTTAGCCAGATTGAACTGTCCACCCACCTCATGACTGGCTTCAAATAATGTGACTTTATGACCACGACTTGCAGCTACTGTTGCAGCCGACATGCCTGCCACACCACCACCAACAACAGCAATTTTTTTCGGTACTTTGGTTTTTACATACACCAGTTCCGTTTCATAAGCTGCACGTGGATTGACCAGACAGGTTGCACGTTTATTTTTAAAGGTGTGGTCCAAGCAAGCCTGGTTACAGGCAATACAGGTATTAATTTCATCTACCCGATTGGTGGCAGTCTTGCTGACCCAGAAGGCATCCGCCAACAATGGTCGCGCCATCTGCACCATATCGGCTTTTCCAGCCGCCAAAATGACTTCGGCCGTTTCAGGCATGTTAATCCGGTTAGAGGCAATCACAGGAATAGCGACATGCTTTTTCACTTCTGCCGTGTAATCGGCAAACGCTGCACGCGGTACGGAAGTGACAATGGTCGGAATACGGGCTTCATGCCAGCCAATCCCTGTATTCAGCAAAGTAACCCCGGCTTTTTCCAAAGCCTGTGCCACCGTAATCACTTCCTGCATGGTGTTGCCATCATGTACTAAATCGAGCATGGACAAACGGAAACAGATAATAAATTTTTCACCGACTTTTTCCCGAATGGCTTTGACAATTTCTACTGCCAAACGCATGCGGTTTTCAATGTCACCGCCCCAGTGGTCGCTACGCTGATTGACATGACGGCTTAAAAACTGATTCAGCAAATAGCCTTCAGAACCCATAATTTCCACACCATCATAGCCGGCTTTTTTGGCAATGCTGGCCGTGTGTGCATAATCCTCAATAGTCTCTAAAATCTGCTTTTCACTCATTTGACGCGGTTTAAAAGGTGAAATCGGTGACTTGATTGGACTGGCAGAAACCACAAAAGGCTGATAGCCATAACGGCCAGAATGCAAAATCTGCATTAAAATTTTTGCACCATGCTTATGTACAGCATGTGTGACCAAACGATGCGGCGCCACATCCGCCAAATTATTCATGGTACCACCCGCAGGAAGCAACCAGCCCTGACGGTTTGGGGAAATCCCTCCAGTGATAATCAGACCCACACCACCTTTTGCCCGTTCGCCAAAATATGCGGCCAATTTAGGATAATTATAAAAACGGTCTTCCAGACCGGTATGCATGGAACCCATCACGACACGGTTTTTAATGGTCGTAAAGCCCAAATGTAGCGGTTTTAATATATTTGCATAGCGAGTTGTCATGATGAATCCTTTATATATTGGCTTTGCAACTTGTTGCATATTACTTTACCTATTTTTATTCTTTTGTTTATGACTTGTTTTACACATTGTCTGACGAAACAGTCAATTTTTCATAAAAAAAAAGCGCAGTGCTTAGACTGCGCCTGAGATAGAACCCGTTATTTTTTATTATAATTCAGTTTTTTAATTTGTTTCTTGATTCCAGTATTTTAATTTGGAGGTATGACCAATCCCCACATTAAAGCTATTGGTCGGATCCAGTTTTTGATAATGATTTTTTAGTGCAGGCTTGGCCACATATAAATGCCCGACATTATGTTCTGCAGGATATTCAGCCCCGCGTTCATCCAGTAAACTCCACATTTGATGTTCTATGGCTAAAGGATCAACACCTTTTTTCACAATATAGTCCTGATGAAAGACATGACATAAAAAATGACCATAATACAGTTTATGGATAATCAGCTCATCCATTTCCTTCGGCAAAGTTTCTACCCATTCACGGTCATTACGGCGTAAGGCAATGTCCAGTGCGACAATATCTTCTACTTCTGAACGATGGGTGTCGCGATAACGAATGGCAGCTCCAGCTACAGCAAAACGATGTAAAAAGGCTTTACGTCCTTCTTCTTCGGTACAGTGGAAATAATTTCCAGTGTTATGAGATGAAAAATAGTGCTGTAAAAATTGCTGAACCTGTTCTACATCCTGATTTTCGATGCGCAGTACCAGATGATGCTCATACAAATCGCGGAATTCATTCATGCGTTTCGGTAAATGCGACGGTAAAAATTTGCTCAGCATTTGCAGGACTTTATCAGACAGCCCTTTCATGCCAACTTTTTCCAGGTAGCCATCGACCTTATCTTTCATGGCAAAAGCCGCCGGTACTTTGGCTGTTCCGAATTTTTCGATAAACATGAAGGTATCTTTGCCATATTCAGCACCAATATCGTAAGCTACCCGGTGAATATATTCGCCCGCAATCGGTAAACGCGCTAAACCCGTGAGTAGAAAACGGCGGATTGCGGTTAAATCTTGCTGGGTATTGGTGCCGACATAAAACACCTGACTGGGAATTTTTTCAAAGGTATCCAAACGTACCGCAAACACGCAGACTTTCCCTGCTGAACCTGACGCTTCATACAAACGTGATGGATCGGCATTAAAACGCGCAGGCGTGTTCTCATCAACTTGAGTCACGTCATGGGCGTAACGATGATCCGAAGCACAGCAATGCTGATCATTTTTAATATCAGCCAATTGATATTGCTGATTTTCAAGATTAGATAAAATTTCTTCTGGCGTTGAACCGAGCTGGATGCCCAAATGATTGATAAGTTCCAGTTGTCCCGATTCATTTACTCGGGCATACAGGGCAAGTTCCGTATAAGCAGGTCCACGGCGAACCAGCGCACCGCCCGAGTTATTGCAGACTCCACCTAAAACCGATGCACCTATACAGGAGGAACCAATCACCGAATGCGGCTCACGATTAAACACTGCCAGTTCTTTTTCCAGTTTGTCTAGTGTTGCACCGGGCAAACAAACCACTTGCTTCGCATCATTAATCACTTGAATGCCAACCAAGCGTCGAGTGTTGATCAAAATCACAGGACGGTCATAATCATCGCCAAAAGGGGTTGATCCACCGGTAAGCCCGGTATTGGCAGCCTGCATAATCACAATACAGTCTGCGTCCACCGCAGCCTGCAAGACTTGCCACTGTTCCAGCAATGAACCCGGGACGACCACGGCCAGCACTTGGCCGGAACCGTAACGACGACCTTGACGGTATAATCGTGTGTCATTGTCATCCGTGAATACATGTTGCTTGCCGACAATGTGGATGAGTTTTTGAATGGTTTGCTGTGAATTTGATTGAGTGAACATATTTCTAATCCTTTTCTAAAGTCATTTTTAAGCTACTCGCCGCTCTTTTAATACGCTTTAGAAATATCATCATAACTAACATTTGATACACGAAAACGTCATCCGTTGCTGTTTGAGGCAGACTGAAATAGGACCTCAATGTTTCTGCGAGAGATTAATTCGTTTTGTTATTTGACGAGTTCAACGGATGACAAATGCCTTTGGTTACTTTGGGCAAAACCAAAGTAACAGCTGAGCTCCCAATAGTTGCTTTTTCACGATAAGACTCCCTCTAAACTCATCTTGCTTCAATTTATTATCTATATGCTTAACAGATACTGGGAGAAAAAATTACGAAGCTATTTTTCTAGAATTTATTAATTTATAAATTCTCAAAATCTCCCCTAACCCCTCTTTAATAAAGAGGGGAACTCCTTCTTTCCAAACAAGAGTTTAGGTAATCATCACTCAGCCAACTCTCTATCTAACTTCACCAAACAATCAGAAGTAATATCGCCAATGGTTTTGGCACCGGTCAGCGTCATTGCTACACGCATTTCCTTATCAATCAATTCGAGCAGATTGGAAACACCCTCACCACCGGCAGCGCCCAGTGCATAGACAAAGGCACGACCCAACATACAGGTATCGGCACCCAAGGCCAGCATACGCACCACATCCAGACCATTACGGATACCCGAATCGGCTAGAATTTTGATATCACCTTTAACCGCATCGGCAATTGGCGGCAAAGCACGCGCGGAAGATAAAACACCATCCAGCTGACGGCCACCGTGATTCGACACCACAATACCATCTGCACCGAAACGTACCGCATCTTTGGCATCTTCAGGGTCCAAAATACCCTTGATCACCATTGGACCATCCCAGAACTCACGAATCCATTCCAGATCTTTCCAGGAAATCGAGGGATCAAAGTTAGAACCTAACCAGCCAATATAATCTTCAAGACCCGTCGGTTTACCCAAGTATTTAGAAATATTGCCCAAGTCATGTGGACGTCCCATCAAGCCAACATTCCAGGCCCAATGCGGATGGAAACAGGATTGCATATAACGGCGCATTGCTGCATTTGGCCCGCTCATACCCGAGTGGGCATCTCGGTAACGCGCGCCCGGCACAGGCATATCTACTGTAAATACTAACGTTGAGCAACCTGCCGCTTTGGCACGTTCCAGAGCATTTTTCATAAAGCCACGGTCACGCAGCACATACAACTGGAACCACATTGGACGCTGAATTGCTGGAGCCACTTCTTCGATCGGACAGACTGAAACGGTTGATAGTGTAAAAGGAATGCCTTTTTTATCTGCTGCCACTGCCGCCTGAACTTCCCCGCGACGCGCATACATACCGGTTAAACCGACTGGTGACAATGCCACCGGCATCGACAGGGTTTCATCAAACAGTTTGGTTTCCAGACTTAACTGCGACATGTCATTCAGTACACGTTGTCTCAACGCAATTTTTGATAAATCTTCCACATTACGCTTTAGTGTATATTCCGCGTATGCACCACCATCAATATAGTGAAAAAGAAAAGGGGGCAACCGGCGTTTCGCAGCTTCACGATAATCATTCGCAGAAGAAATAATCATGCTTATATCCTGTTTAATCTACTGGCACGTTGGCGACGAGCTTCTTCTTCATCAATCAAGCGTACCTGTTGTACTACAAACTCAATGTGTCCACAGACTGCACTGCGTGCAGCATCAGGATCACGGCGTTCAATTGCATCCATCACCTGAAAGTGCTGATCATGCAATTGATCAAAACGGTGCGATTCGCTATAGACTTTGCGTCGGCCTAAAACCACGTTGTATTTCAACAGGTCAAATAGGCTGCGCATCATCTGTATTAGCACTAAATTATGTGAGGCTTCGGCAATGGCTAAATGGAATTCAGCATCCGCTTTTGCTGACTGGTCATCATCCCCAATAGATTGATAATGGGCAATCCGATCGTAACAGCGGCGAATATTTTCTAGGTCTGCTGCTGTGGCACGCTGAGCGGCATACCAGGCGGTACCACCCTCTAAAACGCTGCGGGCTTCCTGCACATCAAAACGGTAAGCCGGGTCTTGATCAATCAGATTGCTTAAAGGCTCTACAATTTGATGATTGGTCCAAGTACTCGGTAGCAACTGCAAAAAAGTTCCCGAGCCAGCCTTGCTCAGCAACATGCCCGTACTGACCAAATGCTGAATGGCTTCACGCAACGATGAACGCGACACTCCGAGCTGTTCACATAATTTACGTTCTGCAGGCAAACGGTCTCCAACCTGCATATTGCTCTGTTCAATCAACATGCGGAGCTGCTGTACGGCTTGGTCGGAAACTTTCATCTGCATTTCTCTACTCTTGCATCAATTCCAGTTTATGGAATCATCCATGGGAACACATAGGCTTGTAATGTGATGATAATACCAATCATCACGGTAAAGGAGATACTATGTTTCACGGTAAAGCGGAACAAATCAGATTCTTTACCGACCAGACCTACGGCAGCACAGGCAATTGCAATCGATTGAGGTGAAATCATTTTCCCGGTTACACCACCACTAGTATTGGCCGCAACCAGCAATACTTCTGGCACGCCAATCTGTTGTGCCGTGGTGGCCTGAAGTGCCGAGAACAGTGCATTGGCAGATGTGTCTGAACCGGTCAGGAACACGCCTATCCAGCCCAAAAATGGCGAGAAGAAAGTAAATGCCTGCCCTGTATGTGCTAGTGCTAAAGCCAGCGTGGCCGACATGCCTGAATAATTAGCAATAAAGGCAAAGGCCAGTACCATACCAATCGAATAAATAGGGACTTTCAATTCATTGATGGTTTCGCCAAAGGTGATCACTGCTGCTTTTGGCTTCATTTTCAGGAAAATGATGGTGATGATGGCGGCAATGAAAATGGCTGTGCCTGTGGCAGAAATCCAGTCAAATTTATAAATCGCATCGTAGTCCTTAATTTCAGGGACCACTGGCGGCATCTTCTGGATCAGCTGATGCAAATACGGCACCTTGATGGAAATCACCAGATCATGCAGAGCACCATCTTTGGCAAATAAATCCTTAAAGGGCTTGATACTCCAGATGGTGACCATCGCGGTTAAAATGGCAAATGGTGACCATGCCTTGGCAATTTGAGCAATGCTATATTTTTGCTGTTTTTGAGCTGCGAGCTGTTGAGCAGCTGATTCATCAACATTTGCATCTTGGTCTGCAAAACGGAAAATATGTTTCGGTTGCCAGAATTTAAGCAAAATTGTTAAAGAAATAAGTGAAGCAATTGCAGCGGTAATATCTGGCAGTTCAGGACCTACAAAGTTAGAGGTTAAATATTGTGCAAGCGCGAATGATCCACCTCCCACAATTACCGCTGGCCAGGTTTCTTTCACACCACGCCAGCCATCCATAATCGCCATAATCCAGAATAGAACAATGGGTACCATAAACGGTAACTGACGTCCGACCATCTGGCTAATTTCATGGGTATCTACACCTGAAACCTGCCCGGCCACGATAATGGGAATCCCCATTGCGCCGAAGGCAACCGGTGCAGTATTGACAATCAGACATAAGCCCGCTGCATATAAGGGTTTAAAACCTAATCCCACCAGCAATGCAGCAGTAATGGCAACCGGAGCACCAAAACCTGCCGCACCTTCCAGGAAAGTACCAAAGGCAAAACCCACAAAGAGCATTTGTAAGCGCTGATCTTCGGTAATGGACAGGATGGAAGAACGAATAATATCGAACTGCCCTGTTTTAACCGAAATTTTATACAGAAATACGGCGCCGATGATGATCCAGGCAATGGGCCACAAACCATAGAAAAAACCGTAAATCATTGATGCAAAAGCCATCACGACCGGCATCTGATAGGAAAATAATGAAACCAGCAGCGCCAGGATCACGGTAATTGTTCCCGCTACACTACCTTTCATGCGGAATACCGCAAGCGCTAAAAAGAAGAAAATGATGGGAATCAGGGCAATCAAACTGGAGAGCCAGATATTGCCCATAGGATCGTAAATCTGTTGCCATTGTTGAAGCATTGTCCTCTCCTTGAAATGCTTTTCCAGAATACAAAATGGTCTGATCACCTACCAATTAACATCTTAACTGGTATGACCAATAATCATTTAATTAAAAAAATATATCAATAAACTTTAAATATGCTACTTTTTAACCAAATAAAGATCAATAAGCAATTTCTTATTTAAAATTGGTCATACCAATATAATACATGAAATATTTAAAATTTATACAGACTGCACTGATTAAAATTCACTCAGATATTTTTAATTATTTCATTTTTATTATTTTTTTAGAAAAATAAAAAATCCGGGACAATCATCTAATACTTTAGTCGATAATATGGATTATTTGAATGATGATTACTCAAAGCAAAGCACTATTGATAACAAGCGTATTATAACAAGCATAGATACTGATCATTAGATCCTGGATAATTAGATACAAATAACAGGTGCGACAGAAAGCCATTCTGAGAGGAAATAAAATGTGCGGACATGTTGCAAGCGGTCAAACTTTCAATGTGCTGCTCAAAATTGTTATCCACCTTCCTTTTAACTCCTGTTTATAAGCCACAACTCTGCTCTGCTTCACGATTTAATCAAAATCTTTGCTTATAACCATATATTGAATCTATCAATTTCAAATTTTCAACGAGATTTTCTTTTGTAAAACCATTAGAAATAAAATAGTGCTACAATTGAAGAAATGTGTATTTTCTTGGGCCACCAAATTTCTCGGTGCCTATTTCATATCGTTAGGATTAACAATGTCTGATAATGCAACTATCTTGCAGAATGTCCCAGTAGGCAAAAAAGTTGGTATTGCCTTCTCTGGTGGTCTAGATACTTCAGCTGCTCTATTGTGGATGAAACAAAAAGGCGCAGAACCTTATGCTTATACAGCAAACCTGGGTCAGCCTGATGAAGACGACTATGATGCGATTCCGAAAAAAGCGGAAGCGTATGGCGCAGTAAAAGCTCGCTTGGTTGATTGCCGCTTACAACTTGCATTAGAAGGTATTGCTGCGATTCAATGTGGCGCTTTCCATATCAGCACTGGTGGTGTTCCTTACTTCAACACTACGCCATTGGGTCGTGCAGTAACCGGTACCATGCTTGTTACCGCAATGAAAGAAGATGATGTCAACATCTGGGGTGATGGTTCAACTTATAAAGGTAACGACATTGAACGTTTCTACCGTTATGGCTTGTTGACTAATCCTGCGCTTAAAATTTACAAACCTTGGTTAGACCAAACCTTTATTGATGAGCTTGGTGGTCGTGCGGAAATGTCACAATTCCTGATCGACAACGGCTTTGACTATAAAATGTCAAAAGAAAAAGCTTACTCAACTGACTCAAACATGCTGGGTGCGACTCACGAAGCGAAAGATCTTGAATACTTAAATGCCGGTATCAAAATCGTTGACCCAATCATGGGCGTTGCATTCTGGAAAGAAGAAGTCGAAATCAAACCTGAAGAAGTATCAATTACTTTTGAAGAAGGTTTCCCTGTTGCGATTAACGGTCAACGCATTGAAGATCCAGTTGAGTTCATTCTTGAAGCCAACCGTATCGGTGGTCGTCACGGTCTAGGTATGTCTGACCAGATCGAAAACCGTATCATCGAAGCGAAATCTCGCGGTATTTATGAAGCACCAGGTATGGCACTTCTTCACATCGCTTACGAGCGTCTTGTGACTGGTATTCATAACGAAGACACCATTGAACAATACCGTATCAACGGTCTGCGTTTAGGTCGTTTATTGTATCAAGGTCGCTGGTTCGATTCTCAAGCGCTGATGCTTCGTGAAACTGCACAGCGCTGGGTAGCGAAAGCCATCACAGGTACCGTGACTTTAGAGCTTCGTCGCGGTAATGACTACACAATTATGAACACTGAATCACCTAACCTTACTTATGAAGCTGAGCGTTTAACCATGGAGAAAGGTGATTCTATGTTTAGCCCTGCTGACCGTATTGGTCAATTGACGATGCGTAACCTTGATATCACGGATACGCGTGCAAAATTGGGGATCTATACAGGTGCAGGCTTACTTTCTGTAGGTACTGGTTCAGCTGTTCCTCAATTAAAAGACAAAAACAAATAAGTTTGTTTTAGGTCAAAAAAACCGCTCGAAAGAGCGGTTTTTTTATCTGACCCGTTTATGATTTGATTAATTCAGTGTCAGGAATATTTGAGCGAATAGATTGATAATAAATCTGGTTACGGCCTAAGTGCTTGGCACGATATAAAGCCTGATCAGCAATTTCCAACAACTCTTCTTTACTCAGCTCGGTCTCGCCATGATAAACAGTAATGCCCAAGCTGATGGTAATAAAATTGGAGATTAAAGATTTTTCGTGTGGAATTTCTAAACGCTCGATGGCCTTAAATATATTTGAGGCTACGGCATAAGCACCATGAGCATCCGTTTCAGGCAACAATACGACAAACTCTTCCCCGCCATAGCGCGCTACGAAATCCATATGCCGAATGGCATTTTTAATTGATTTGGCGATAGAGGAAATCACATCATCGCCTTTTTGGTGCCCATAAAAATCGTTATAGTTTTTAAAAAAATCAATATCAATAAACAGGATCGCCAAATCACTTTGTTCTTGACGGGTCTGCTCGTAAAACACTTCCATCATTTCATCGAAACTACGACGGTTTGAGATTTTAGTCAGGTCATCATGCTGACTTAAATGCAATAATTCCGAATTATGAATCCGATGCATTTTTTCACTAATTTTGGTTCGCATTGTAAACAGATAAATCATTCGTTCACGCGCAAAAATCATATGACTAATCACATAACCAAACACACAACTGCCAAAAAGAATACGACCAAGTACTACGGCATCAAAATCAACATGAAGCAGAAAAAACAGAATGACTGTCAGCGAAGCCGCTAAAAATCCGGTCATCAACATCTGAAATGGTTTTACCCCGGAAATAAGGGAACCCATGATGTAAATCATGCATAGAATGGCCATACCTTGTTGGCGTAAGGCAACAGTTTCTACGGTCAAAGTCAACCAGGACATGGAAATCATGGCCCAAAACATAAGCACCATGGAAGCCAGAGAAAAATAGGGACGCAATTTGGGAAAATGTGAAAAAGAAAATAAAATCAGCAGGCATACAGCACCATTGGCCAAACCTAGGCTACAGTTCAGAAAATCATGCCTGATATACTGTTTGTCAATCACCCAGTAGTCGCTGGGCAAAATCACCAGAATAAAAATAAAGTAAGATAAAACGCCGCCCCACAGATATTTTTGTACATGCTTACGGGCACGCTCCAAATTTTTCGACCAAAATTCCTGTTCCATTTTTTTGGGAAAAACCTGACCTATACGCTGACTTTGCCGTATAATCAGCTCTTCTATTTTTTCTTTATCATATTGTAATTTCGCTAGATTATACTTGGATTCCATTGCCCAGCATTTCTTAATTCTTTTAGTTACTAAAAATAACATATTTTTCTTATTTAGAATTATGTATATATAACCATTTGTCTGTAATTCTCGTTACCATTTTCACACTTTATGGATTATCATCTGTTTTATTTCTTCGATTGAAATGGCCTTGAATACAATCACTCTTCTCCAGCCAGATGATTGGCATGCTCACTTACGTGACGGTTTATCTTTAAAACGCACAGTTCCCGATCTTGCCAAGCAGTTTGCTCGTGCTATCTGCATGCCAAATACTGTACCTCCCATCAAAACAGTTGAGGAAGCATTGGCTTATCGCGAACGCATTATGGCGCATGTCCCTGAAGGTGTCGCATTTGATCCACGTATGGTGCTTTACTTTACCGACCAGACTCAACCAAGCGAAGTCAAAAAAATTAAAGAATCTGAGCATGTCAATGCCATCAAGCTGTATCCAGCCGGTGCAACCACAAATTCAGACAACGGCGTCAGTGATATCAGTAAAGTCTATGCAGTGATTGAACAGCTTGAAGAACATCAGGTGCCATTGTTGCTTCACGGTGAAGTCACCCACAATCATGTCGATATTTTTGACCGTGAAAAACGCTTTTTAGATGAAGTACTTTCACCGCTTTTAAAACAGTTTCCAAAGCTTAAATTGGTTTTAGAACACATTACCACAAGCGATGCTGCACATTTTGTACTTGAACAGGACCGCAATGTCGCTGCGACCATTACCCCACAGCACTTACTGTTCAACCGTAATGATATGCTGGTAGGTGGTATTAAACCGCATTTCTATTGTTTGCCGATTTTAAAGCGTCAAAGCCATCAGCAAACATTACTTGAAGTTGCAACCAGTTCTAATCCCAAGTTTTTCCTGGGTACAGACAGCGCGCCGCATTCAAAAAATGCCAAAGAAAATGCCTGTGGCTGTGCCGGTTGCTATAGCGCCCCTACCGCAATTGAATTATATGCTCAGGCTTTTGATCAGGTAGGTCGACTGGACCGTCTGGAAGGTTTTGCCAGCCATTTCGGTGCGGACTTCTATGGTCTGCCGCGCAATACCAATAGCATTACCTTGGTCAAAGAAAAGCAAGTTATTCCGGAAAGTTTAGACTATTTGGATGGTGAACAGATTATCCCATTGTATGCGGGTAAGACCATCCAATGGAGAAAAGTGTGACAGATGAAACCACACCAGTAATTGGTCAGCGTTTCCGTGGATTTTTACCTGTTGTTGTCGATGTCGAGACAGCAGGTTTTAACTCACAGACCGATGCCTTACTGGAAATCGCAGCAATCCCAATCATTTATAATGAAAAAGGCCAATTTGTACCTGGTGAAGCGCACCATGCACATATTAATCCTTTTGCAGGGGCGAATTTAGACCGCCGTTCTCTGGAATTTATTGGTATAGATCCGTCAAACCCAATGCGCATTGCCATGGCGGAAGATGAAAAAAGTGCATTAAAACGCATTTTCAAATCGGTCAATGAAGTTCGTCGGCAGCAAAACTGTACCCATGCCGTTTTGGTCGGTCACAATGCACATTTCGATTTGGGCTTTGTACAAGCGGCTATTGCCCGTACAGGGACCAAAAATCAAAACCCTTTTCACAGTTTTTCGGTGTTTGATACTGTGACTTTAAGTGCCGTGATGTTTGGTCAGACCGTACTGGCAAAATCATGTATTCAGGCTGGAATTGAGTTCGATGGTAAGGAAGCACACTCTGCTTTATACGACACTCAAAAAACGGCTGAACTGTTTTGCTATATTTTGAACAAACTCGCACCCCATCTACTTGACACCTTGATGGCGGATCAATAAGATACCGCCATCTTCTAAACGTCCCTATCGTCTAGAGGCCTAGGACATCGCCCTTTCACGGCGGTAACCGGGGTTCGAATCCCCGTAGGGACGCCATCTATTTTTCTCTTCTTTATTTTTACTACCGAAAACATTTTAAAATTAAAACCTTGATTCGTATATTCATATCCCGAGCCTCTTAAAAAGCCGTCATAACTTGCGGATAATCACCAAACATAATTGCTAAAATTACTCATCTGCTCATCCTGAATAATCGTTTCCAAAGCTTGATTTTTAAAGTTTAGCCTTAAGTGCTGCGACACCCTTTTTTTATGGCAATTTGCATGCTAAGTTTCCCCCATTGCAATTAATGAACCTGCTCGTATGTTGAAAAAATTTTTCCTTGTTTTAATCATTCTCCTGCCCTCTGCTTTATATTTATATATCGTCAGCAGAGATGAAGCTCCAGCCAAGGATTCATCCATTACCCCGGCAGAAGCTCCAGCGCAAGAACAGTCTGAGAAATATCAAACACCCGACCACTAATATGTGGTCTTTTTAATTTAAAACCGTCCTCAACCCAGCCTTCATCATCGAAAAGTTTGGCTGATTTAACATTCACCTAACCCATAATTAAAATAATGCTTTCAGCCTATTTTTTATCTTACACAACCCTCCCCAACCTTCACAGTATTCATCTGCCGAGGAGCCGAAGTCATCGCTAAAAAGAGCAATGGCTGCACTTTATCTCATTAAGCCATCCCTAGAGGGTGGATTGATGCAAGTTGTATCGTGCTGAAAATAAATGTGCTTTTAAAGCGATAGATCAAGTCCCGTTTAAAAAACTGCTCTTTTTATTTTAGATTTGTCATTTTTTATGCAATTAATTCAATATTTTAAAAATAACACAATTACAGGTTTGACAGCTTTATTAAAAATCCATAATATACGCATCACCTCCTAACGACCCTATCGTCTAGAGGCCTAGGACATCGCCCTTTCACGGCGGTAACCGGGGTTCGAATCCCCGTAGGGTCGCCATATATCGTGCTATACGATCATTCAAGCTTCAACACCTATCATTATTACATTGCAGATTCGTAGTTTTTCACTACAATAGTTCGCTTCATTTTTCTTTTTCTTTTTCTCTTATGCAGTCATCTCATACTCCGAATGATGCTATGCATCAGGGCAATTCTGCGCCTTTAAAACGCGCTATGAGTACTCGACACCTGGTCATGATTTCGCTAGGCGGCGCAATCGGCACGGGGTTATTTTTAGGTTCGGGTGAAGTCATTGCACAAACGGGGCCTGTAGGTGCCATCATCTCCTATGTATTAGGCGGTTTAATCGCTTATGCAGTCATGCTTTGTCTGGGCGAACTTGCGGTGCACATGCCCGAATCAGGTTCTTTTGGTACCTATGCACGCAGATATATTGGTCCAGGTACCGGTTATATGATTACCTGGTTGTACTGGCTGACCTGGACTGCCACCCTGGGAACCGAATTTACCGCCGCAGCCTTGCTGATGCAGGAATGGTTTCCGCAAATTTCAGTCTGGATCTGGACCATCGTTTTTGCAGCCATTGTGTTTGGGCTCAATATGAGTTCAACCAAACTGTTTGCAGAATCTGAATTCTGGCTTTCCCTGGTCAAAGTCGTGACCGTGATTAGCTTTATTATTCTCGGCTTGTTGGCAATTTTTGGCGTGCTTTCGTTTCAGGGGAACACTTCTGCGCCTTTATTTAGCAACCTTACGGCTCAGGGCTGGTTTCCTCAAGGCTTATTTCCAATTTTCGCCACCATGCTGATTGTCAACTTCGCTTTCTCTGGCACCGAACTGATTGGCGTTGCCGCAGGTGAAACCCAGGACCCGGCTAAGAACGTACCCAAAGCGATTAATGCCGCAATCTGGCGACTGCTGATTTTCTTTGTCGGCACAATTGTGGTGATTAGCGCACTGTTGCCGCATCAGATGGCAGGCTTAGGTGCTGAAGGCGTCAGTAGCAGTCCGTTTGTCACAGTATTTACTTATATCGGTATTCCACACGCGGAAGATATCATCCGCTTTGTGATTATCACCGCGCTATTATCGGCAGCCAACTCGGGTTTATATGCCGCTTCCCGCATGATGTGGTCTTTATCTGACAAAAAACAGCTACCTGCCGTGTTCTCCAAAGTGAACCATCGTGGCATTCCTTTTGTGGCGATTATTGTCACCATGTTTGGTGCAATTCCGGGATTACTGTCAGAGCAGTTTGCACCGGAAACCATCTTCAAGAACCTGCTGGGTGTGGCTGCATTTACCATGGTGGTGGTCTGGATGAGCATTTGCTTAAGCCAGTTTAATTTCCGTCGCCAGTGGTATAAGGCCGGCCATAGCGTGGAAGAGCTGGGCTTTGCCGCACCGCTGTTCCCGATTGTACCGATTCTAGGTTTTGTGTTCTGTTTTATTACCTGTATCAGTATGGCAGCAGATCCGGAAATGCTGGCCGGCTTTATTGGCTGCCTGCTGTTTATTGCGGGTTGTTATCTCAGTTATCATGTTTTCTACAGAAAGCAAAACTAACACAGAAAAGGAGTGGTCAAGTACCGCTCTTTTTTTTAAGCTCAATAAAGATAATCACTTCTACAAAAGCTCTGACCATGTATGAAAATCATTTTTATTCACGGCATGAATCAACAGAATTACGATCAACCTTCATTAAAACAGCATTGGCTATCCGCTTTTCAGACAGGCCTACGCAATTCCCGGCAAAATATTGATCTTAACACTCTGGAAGTGCGCTTTCCTTTTTATGGCGACTTGCTCAGCAAACATCATTTATATAACAGCCTGGATCTGGAGACCTTTTTACCCAAGTCCATCTCCCATTTACATCTTCCCTTTCATTTAAAACATAACACTACCATTGTCCCGGAACAGCATCCCTGTGCGAGCAGATTACCAAGTATAAATCCCGAATGCTCTGAGTCATTCACTCAGCGATTGGCCCTCATTAGCGCACTTACCAGAGATCATGCATTTAAGGAACTGGCACTATTTCTAAATCATTATCCCAAGCTACATGAAACATTTATTCATAAATTCCTGATTGAAAGCTATTTATATTTATCTAACCCCGATTTCATGCATGAAGTTCACCATCGAATCATGTCTTATCTACATCCCGAGCTAGATCATATTATTGTGGCGCACTCCCTCGGTTCGGTCATTACCTATAACCTGCTGCATCAGTATCCGCATTTTAGAATTCAGCGCTTTATTACCCTAGGCTCTCCCCTGGCTTTTAGAGTCATTCAGGAAAAACTCGTCACCCCGATTTCCAGACCACCCCAGCTGCAGGGTGACTGGTTTAATTTTTATTCACCTGACGATTTTTTGACTGCTTTTCCTTTATCAGAAGCCCCTTTCAATTTTAAGCTACCAATCATTAACCAGGCGATTACTACATCTTTTTATAATCCTCACAGTATTATCGGTTACTTACAGCATCCGGCAGTGATCAACAGCATCATTGAGGGTTTAAGCGCAGAAAAATAGTGATTTTCAAAACACATTTCACACATTTGTTTTATTTTTATTCAGTTGAGTCTATTTTTAAACATTATCCCGGGAAAAGGTTTGACAGGCTGTCCTATCCACCCTATTATACGCCCACCTCTGAAACGTCCCTATCGTCTAGAGGCCTAGGACATCGCCCTTTCACGGCGGTAACCGGGGTTCGAATCCCCGTAGGGACGCCAATACTTAGATGACCCTATCGTCTAGAGGCCTAGGACATCGCCCTTTCACGGCGGTAACCGGGGTTCGAATCCCCGTAGGGTCGCCATATTCGAGATAGCAATATCTCAGCAAAAAGCCTGATCGTCATGAATCAGGCTTTTTTGTTTTTAAATGGATTGAATTTCAATATTGCTTGATCTTTGCTACACATCTAAAAAAATAACTATTTAGCAGGTGATCATTTTAGGCGTGTAGATCTGTTGTTTTGGTTTCCACTCTTGGCCTGCATGCAATCAAATACGGCATTTTCAGCGTTATCTGCAACAGATCCAAAGCAGAACTGCCTTTTAACGTACATTGGAAAAAGGACAATGGTCTGCTGTGCAGTTTCAGTCTTACTGGTCTAAAGCATGGTAGCCTTAAGCACTACGACGTGAATTAATCCGCCCTTTAATAATGGCGGTAATATTGTTTTTGGCATATTTCAAAAAAACTTTCAGCGGTGACAGTTTCGGATTGGGACATTTACCTTGGGCAATATCCTTAAACTGTGCGGCATACCAGATGATTTCCATAATCGCCATTTTATCGACTATAGGAATGCCGGTTTTGATTTTATCCACCGCATAACGTACATCCTGCCCTGCAATCAGTCGATCGGTTAAATCGGTTTCCACTGCCAATGGGCGGGCAATACCAATAAAATCACAGGCCCTACTATCCAGTGCCGCATTCATACCCGCTACGGTACGAAAACCGCCAGTCACCATTAAATGGCATTTCACTTCTTTGCGAATTTTCTCGGCAAAATCGAGGAAATAGGCTTCGCGGGCAATACTGCTGGCTTTGCGCTTGTCTTCTTTCGCGCCCGCCATAGCCGGAGCTTCATAAGTTCCACCAGAAATCTCGATCAGATCGATTCCAGCAGCATCTATGGCTTTAAAGACCGCAACCACTTCATCTTCGGTAATGCCGCCACGCTGGAAATCAGCCGAGTTCAGTTTCACGGAAATGATAAATTGATCCGAGGTTGCAGCACGGACAGCCTTATAAATTTCCAACAGGAAGCGCATCCGGTTTTCAATCGAACCACCCCATTGATCCTGACGCTTGTTGGTCAATGGCGATAAAAACTGGCTGATCAGATAACCATGCGCACCATGCAACTGTATGCCTTCAAAGCCAGCTTTTTCGCAGATTTGTGCAGAAATGGCAAAACGCTGGATAATATCGATAATCTCATCTTCACGTAATTCACGTGGTGTGCCAAAGGTAGTTGCCAGTGCAGGAGAAAAAGGCACAGCCGAAGGTGCTACAGTTTCCCTGTTTAGACCTTTAGGACACTGGCGGCCGGGATGGGATAATTGCACCAGTTGCACCATGCCATATTTCTTGCCGAGCGCTGCCCATTGCTGTAGCTTGGCCAAATCACGTTCCGATTCAATCACTACCACGCCCGGTTCATTTTTGGCACGGAAATCTACCATCACATTTCCTGTAATGGCACAGCCCAAGCCACCTTTGGCCCAGGTTTCATAAAGATTAAAATGCAACTGGCTGGGCTGACCTGCATCATTTGCCAGAGCTTCACTCATTGCGGCTTTGATTATTCTGTTTTTAAAAGTGATATTTCGAATGGTAATGGCTTCAGCAAGATGGCTCATCTCTCAATCCTGACTTATTTGTATTTATATAGAGTGAAAACTCTAACCTGAATATACAATTCGTCAATAGGCTATTTGACAATATGACTTGTCAGTAGTTTTAAACATACTGACTTGCTTCGATTAATTGACGGGTATATTCAGTTTGCGGATTTAAAAACAGCTGTTCAGTGCTTTGAAATTCCATGACCTGTGCACGACGTAACACCAATACTTTCTGGCACAGCGCTTTGACCACTTGCAGGTCATGGCTGATAAATAGATAACTGATCTGATGCTCTTGCTGCAAACGTCTGAGTAATTTCACTATGGCGCGCTGCGTGGTACGGTCCAGCGCCGAGGTCGGTTCATCCAGTATCAGCAGTTTAGGATTCAACACCAAAGCGCGTGCCAAGGCGACACGCTGACGTTGTCCACCTGACAGCTCATGTGGATAACGAGTTCTAAAGCTGATCGGCAATTCTACTTTTTCCAGTGCTTCATCAATCCGCTGAGATATGTCTGTAGCAGAAAGTTTTTTTAAGCCCAAGCCTTCACCAATGGTTTGCTCGACATTCAAACGCGGATTCAAACTGCTAAACGGGTCTTGAAACACCATCTGAAATTCGGCACGTAAAGGCCGTAACTGTTTTTCATTGCATTGGTTTAAATCGGTACCGAGCAGCACAATTTCACCGTCACTTTTGATCAAACGGCTAATAGCCAAAGCCAGTGAACTTTTACCTGAACCGCTTTCACCGACAATACCAATCGATTCACCTTGGGCTAATTGTAAGTCCAAAGGCTCGACCGCAATAAAATAGTCTTTGACCCAGTTGAGTAATCCCTGCTTGATCGGGAACTTCACCGCAACCTGCTTTAAGGTCAATAAATTTTCAGCTTCTGGAATGTGTAGCGCCTCACCAAAATCATGATTCAGTAAATCTCGGGTATAGGCCTGTTTCGGATATTGAAATATTTCCGCTACGCTGCCCTGTTCTTCTACTACACCTTTGTTCATTACAATGACCTGATCGGCATAGCGACGTACCAGATTAAGATCATGGCTGATCAGAATCATCGCCATATTTCGGCTTTGCTGCAAAGATTTAAGCAGTTTTAAAATCTGTGCTTGCAAGGTAACATCCAGTGCTGTGGTCGGCTCATCGGCAATCAGAATGTCCGGATCTAAGGCCAGTGCCATGGCAATCATCACGCGCTGCCGCTGTCCGCCAGAAAGCTCATGCGGATAACGGCGCAATTTCTCTTCAGGGTCGGGAATGCCGACATCTTTTAATAATTCAATAATTCGTGCTTTGGCCTTTTGTTTGGACCAGCCTTGCAGCAATAAGGTTTCACCAATAATTTTTTCCACCCTGTGCAAGGGATTTAAAGCCGTCATCGGTTCCTGAAAAATCATGGCAATTTTCTGGCCACGAATTTGTCGTAACTGTTCAGTTTTCAGTGCCAGTAGATTTTGCTGTCCCAATAAGGCCTGACCTTGAATCTTCAAAGTACTGGGTAACAGTCCGAGTAAAGCCAAACTGCTAATCGACTTACCCGAACCACTTTCACCGACCAGTGCAACGGTTTCACCGGCATGCAACTGAAAATTCAGGTCAGCTACCAGCACATGCTCTGCTTGCCGGATATTTAAATGCTGCACGCTTAACAAGGCTTGCGGATTATTGGCGTCTTGGATCGAATGCATCACGTGTCGCCTCCCCAATATAAATCAGTAAAGATAGGACAATGGCCAGAGTAAAGAAGCCGGATAGTGCCAGCCATGGTGAATTCAGGTTGGATTTACCCTGCAACAACAGCTCGCCTAAAGAGGCTGCATCCGGTGGTAAACCGTAGCCTAAAAAGTCCAATGCCGTCAGTGCAGTGATGTTGGCTGTGAGCATAAAAGGGAGCTGTGACAGGCTGGAACTCATGGCATTGGGCAAGATGTGGCGCAGCATAATGGTTCGGTCTGTGACGCCCAGACTACGTGCGGCACGGACGTAGTCCAGATGACGCGCCTTTAAAAATTCCGCACGTACCAGACCGACCAAAGTGGTCCAGCCAAATAACAGCATGATCAGAAACAGCCAGTAGACGTTTGGAGTAAACATGCTGACCAGAATCATCACCATGAATAGCATCGGCAAACCGCCCCATACCTCCAGGATACGCTGTCCCAATAAATCGACCCAGCCACCGTAATAGCCCTGAATCGCACCTACAGCAATACCTAAAAGCGCTGATGCAATTGTGAGTGCAAAACCAAATAGCAGTGAAACCCTCAAACCATATAGAATACGGGCCAATACATCACGTCCCTGATCATCGGTACCTAACCAGTTTTGCGAGGTCGGTGCAGATGGCACCGGTACTGCCAGTTCCAAATTGGGTGTTTGATAGGAATATTGAATCAGTGGCCAGATCGCCCAGCCTTTTTCATCAATCAATTGCTGCACGACCGGGTCTTTATAATCAGCTTCAGTTTCAAACACCCCGCCAAAAGTCGTTTCCGGATAAGACTTGAACACCGGCACATACAGTGAATGTTTATAGCTTACCAACAGCGGTTTATCGTTGGCGATCAATTCAGAAGCCAGCGACAATACAAAAATCACGGCAAAAAGGATTAAGCAGCCAAAACCGAGTTTATTTTCCTGAAAGCGTTTCAGGCGTGCTTGCATTAACGGGGACATTATTCAGCACCTCGCGAATCAAAATTAATCCGCGGGTCAATCACCTGATACAGCACATCACTGATTAATCGCAGAATCAGACCCAGCAAGGTAAATAAGAACAGGGTTCCGAAAATAACCGGATAATCACGCTGCTGGATGGCTTCAAAGCCCAGCAGCCCCAAACCATCCAGATTGAAGATAATTTCAATAAACAGGTTGCCAACAAAGAAAATCCCGATCAGCGCTTCAGGCAAACCGGCAATCACTATAAGCATGGCATTACGAAAAACATGACCATAGAGTACCCGTGATTCTGTCAGGCCTTTAGAGCGCGCTGCCAGTACATACTGCTTGTTTAATTCTTCCATAAAGGAATATTTGGTCAGATAGGTCAACCCAGCAAAACCGCCAATCACCATCGCCAGTAAAGGCAAGGTCATATGCCAGAAATAGTCTTTGATTTTGCCCAGCCAGCTTAGACTGTGAAAATTTTCCGATACCAAACCTTGCAGCGGGAACCACTGAAAATAGGAACCACCGGCAAAGAACACAATCAGTAACACCGCAAATACAAAGGCAGGCACGGCATAACCAATCGCCAGTAACAGCGAAGTAGATTTATCAAACAGCATGCCATGCTGACGGGCTTTTTTAATGCCTAAGGGAATAGACACCAGATAAATCAGCAAAGTGCTCCATAAACCCAAAGACAGGGACACAGGCATTTTTTCCCACAACAATTGCGTCACCGGCTTGTCTTTAAAAAAACTGCTGCCGAAATCGAAGCTGGCATAACTTTTCAGCATGTCCCAGAAGCGGATGTGCGCAGGCTGATCAAAGCCGTATTGGGCTTTAATCTTTTCCACCATTTCTGCACTTAAACCTTTTGCTCCCTGATAATTATTTTTTGCAGCAGCAGTTTCGCCACCCGTTGCACCCAGGCCCTGAAAAGCTTCTGCCTGTTGAATGGCTTGCTCAACCGGTCCACCCGGCGCAATCTGGATCACCACAAAGTTAATCAACAAAATGAAAAACAGCGTTGGAATAATCAGCAGCAGTCTTTTTAATATATATATGCCCATCGAAACAGTGTTCCCTGTGCCTGCGTTATGACTTATTGTTTATTTTTGACCTAAATACCGGGTCACTTTTTGCGCTTGCCCGGCATCACTCCACCAGTAGTCAATGCCCGATGACAACTTCGGTTTCACTTTCGGTTGATGATACATGTTCCAGTAAGCAAACCAGTTTTCACCCTTGCCATAGGTCGGAATTTGATAATAACCGGCACGCAATAAACGATCCAGCACCCGGGTTTTCAGCACCAGTTGCTCACGACTCGGTGCATGAATAACCTGCTGTACAATCGCATCAATCACAGGATTTTTAATACCGGCATAGTTGTAGTTTCCCGGCTGATCTGCCGATGCACTGCCCCAGAACTGTGCCTGCTCATTGCCCGGATTGAGCGACTGCGGCATCACGTTGGTGGTCATGTCAAAATCCTTGGTCCGCATGCGCTCGATATACTGCGGCACATCGACATGGCGGATCGCCACTTCCACACCCAAACGTTTCATATTGCGAATAAAAGGCATCAGGGTACGCTGCAAACCATCCTGATGGATTAAAAATTCAATCCGGATCGGCTTGCCTTGGGTATCCAGCAAACGGCCATTTTTAAAGGTATAGCCGGCTTTGATGAGCAACTGGCGTGCAGTCAGCAGATTATTGCGATTAAATCCGCTGGCATCCGACACCGGATATTTCCAATTTTGCAGCACTCCCTGCCGCTGAATCGGATTCAGTCGGGCTAGATAGGGTTTTAAAATGGCCAGCTCTGCAGGACTGGGCGTGCCTTTGGCTTCCAATTCACTGTTGGCAAAATAGCTTTGTAAGCGTCGATACTGTCCGTAAAACAGCGCCTTGTTTTGCCATTCAAAATCATAAGCATAGGTGATGGCTTGGCGAAACCGGATGTCTTGAAAAGGCGCACGACGGGTATTAAAGACAAAACTTTGTGTTGGAATCGGGTTCTGGTGCTGGAACCGGTATTTCACCACCATGCCTGCTTGGACGGCGGGAAAATGATATTCAGTCACCCATTTACGTGCGGTAAATTCTTCATGCAGGGTATATTGGCCCGACTTAAAGCCTTCAAAGGCAATATCCAGATTGCGGTAATAGACATATTTCAGGCGATCAAAGTTATATCGTCCTTTATTAACCGCTAAGTCTTTACCCCAATAGTTTGGATTGCGTTTATAGCTAATACTGCGTCCTGCATCTATGCGATCAATCAAGTATGGACCTGATCCCAAAATCGGTTGCATGGTGACCCGAGTGAAATCCTTCTTCTGCCAATCGCGTTTTGAATAAATTGGCATTTGCGCCAGAATCAGCGGCATCTCTGCATTATTGGCAGACTTAAAACTCATCTTGACTGCATATTTAGACAATACTTCGGTTTTATCCAGATCGGCCAGATACATTTGCAGTCCCGGATTGGACTTGGTTTGATACGTATCAAAAGTGAATTTGATGTCTTCGGCAGTCACTGCACTGCCATCGCTAAAACGTGCTTTGGGATTGAGATGGAAAATGACAAATTGGGTCTGCTTGGGATCATAAGTCACTTTCTCCGCTAGCAAAGGATACATCACCCCCGGCTCATCCAGCGAATTCGACATCAGCGAATCAAACAGGTATTCCACCCCATCGGTTGAGCTGCCTTTGCCATTCATACTGTTTAAATTGTCAAAAGTCCCATTACTGGCAGTACTTAAATAGCCACCTTTAGGCGCCTGGGGATTGGCATAGGGCATGACCGACAAGCCAGCATATTTCGGCTGGCTATGAATGGCAATATAGGGCTTAGTCTGCACGGCAGCCCATAGCCCTTGTGTCAAAAGACTAAGCCCCCATGCAAAACCCCAATATTTCGCCCTGGCAAATGACATCTAAACTGACTCCCTGTCTTTGCATTTATTATAAGTTTGCTTTGTACACGACAAAAAAAGATAACTCATTGAAATAATGGCATAATACTTGTTTTCTGACGACGAATATGATGACACATTTCAATGAGTTACATCTCATCTTAAACAAATATCTAAAGTGGAACAA
>NZ_VOYL01000031.1:0-34724 GCF_013420295.1 Acinetobacter sp. YH01018 | reverse complement strand
GGTTTGGGCACGTTGTCTTTCACGCCAATGTGCTGCATGCTTGGTCAGGAGAATTAGTTGTGCACGCTGTTCTAAGCTGAGTGGGACGGTAACAATCCGTGGCATGTGCAAACATCGTTTAACCAAAAATGTCTTTTCGCATGTTTAGTTGTTTTTGTCAACTTACATTGAAAGGTCATGTGATACATGGCAGTGTGTTTGCCACTCGAAAAGAGGCTAATGCTATATTGTTTGACTATATTGAGATTTATTACAATCGGGTCAGAAGGCATTCTGCAAACGGCTGGTTAAGTCCAGAAGCCTTTGAACAGAAATATTTTAAGAATTTAGAGGGATCAGCTGTCCACAATATTGTCTAGGATCAAGACACTATTATTTTACTTTAAGTCCCAGTATTTTAATTTAAGCTCCAGCAAAATTTAACCATGCAAAAGATAGGGGTTTAAGTTGCGGTTTTTAAAATAAGAAAATTAACCGATTTTTAAACCTGTCTAAGCTTTCATGATGAAACATGCTTTAGGTGCTGAAAGGCTTAAAATGAGCTATAATTATGCACCGTTTTTCATGCTGCTTAACTTTATGGCGTATCGTCAGCAATCTGTAACGCTTGATTTGGACACTGACGTCACTCATCAATGTTGTTTGCATTACACTCGTGATGAACATCTCATTGGAATTATTGAATTTAGTAAACCAAGTTATGTGCTTAAATGGGGTGATCTGGAATATTTCCGTCGTCGTACCGAAGAATTTTCTGTGATGCCGTTTCCTGAATGCATCAATGCCATGGTGATCGACATTCGCAATATTGCCCCGTTTATAGACAATGAAGTACCGATTATTCCTTGGCGCTTACTGGAAGAAGAATGTCCGATCCGTCTGGTGGTTCCCCAAGAACGACTTGAACATTATGCCGGTATATTTGAACCTACCTGGCTGACCAGCGATGTGGAAACTGCAATTCAGGAAATCCGCGAATTTATTGATATGTTTGTGCATTAAAAGATTAAAAGCTAAAAAATCCTCCTGAATGGAGGATTTTTTGTGATTAGAGAAAGTCCCCCTTAGAAGAAGGGGGATTTAGGGGGATTCAGTTTTCACGAGATAAATTATTCCTTTTAATCCCTCCCTTGCGAAGCAATGCTTCTCACCTTTAAAAAGGGAGGAACTCTAAATGCGATTACCAATAATTTTCGACCGCAATATTACCTTCACCACGGCGGTTCATTTTCAAGCCACGTACTTTTAATGCTTCTTTGGTATCTTCCACCATTTGTGGGTTACCGCAAAGCATCACATGACTGGTGTCTACATTGAATTGTAGCCCTACCGCTTTTTCCAGTTCACCATTTTCAATCAATACCGGTAAACGGTCATGCAACGTTGCATCGGGATTCCGGGTAATAATCGGGATAAATTTAAAGCCAGCATGCCCTTCGCCAAAGGTTTCAGCTATTTCCTGAATACGCTCGACATAAGCCAGTTCGGCTTCAGTACGCACACTATAAACCAGATTGATCTTTTGATATTTCGACCAGGTTTCAAAGTCTTGTAGCATGGAAATAAACGGTGCCAAACCTGTGCCAGTCGCGAGTAGCCACAAGTCATGCGGTAATGGGAGCTGATAACGCGCCAAGGTTAAAAAACCATAGGGAATTTTTTCCAGGTACAGTTCATCACCAACCTGTAAATGTTGCAGGTTAGATGTAAATGCACCATTTGGCACTACAATTGAAAAGAACTCCAGGGTTTCATCAAAGGGGGATGACACCACGGAATAAGCCCGAACCACCAGTTCATTGCCCACTTTTAGGCCAATACGTGCAAACTGCCCTGCAGTAAATTTAAAATGTGCAGGTCGTGTCATGGTAAAACTGAATAAGGTATTGGTCCAGCGATGTACAGATAAAACTTTTTCTAAGCTAAATTTTTCAATTGACATGATTTCAACGTGGCATGAAAGACTGTGCTCATGGTAGCATGACCACATAATTTATTAATATTTTTTAAATGTTAAGGCTCTATTCATGCGCATGACCTTACGCCAGTTGGCTGTTTTTGTAGCAGTTGCACAAGAAGGCACAGTAACCAAAGCCAGCGATGCTGTCAAACTCACGCAAAGTGCTGCAAGTATGGCTTTAGCAGATTTGGAAGATGGCTTGGGTGCACCTCTATTCGACCGTCTTGGCAAGCGTCTGCAACTCAATGATTTAGGTCGTTTTCTACTTCCACAAGCACTAGAAATTTTAGGTCGCTGCGAAGCTTTTGAACAGGCGGCTAAAGGTGAATTACAAAGTATTGACCTGCGCCTGGGGGCAACCTTAACCATTAGCGATTACCTGATGCCGGACCTGATGGCAGACTTTTTGCAAATTCAGCCGCAAGCACATTTGCAGTTGCAAGTAGGCAACACCCGTCAGATGATTGAAGCAGTCAACCAGTTCCAGCTGGATTTAGCCTTAATTGAAGGGTCCTGTCATTTGCCACAGCTGCAGTGTATACACTGGCGCGATGATGAACTGGCGGTATGCTGTTCACCAGAGCATCCATTGGCAAAACTGGACCGCGCAATTACCGCTAAAGATTTTGACCATGTCGAATGGATTTTACGTGAAGAAGGTTCAGGGACCCGTGAGGTGTTTGACAATGCCATTTTAAAAGACCTGCCAGATGCCAATATCCGCCTCACTTTAGGCCATAATGAAGCGATTTTAAAAATTGTGGCGGGAGGTATCGGGATGTCCTGTATTTCTAAACTCGCCATTGAACCTTTACGTGAAAAAGGTCAGCTGGTCATTTTGGAAACTCCTTTCTGGCAACTGACTCGTCCTTTATTCATGTTGGTTCATCGTCAGAAATATCAGGGACCCGGCCTTAAAGCCTTTATGAAATTCTGTGAAGAATAAAAAACGATTTAAAAAAAGCGCCATTTAGGCGCTTTTTTTATTACCAGCGTGAATCATTTTCACAAGGTATACCGTCACCATCACCATCCATCTTATGATTTGGGCAGTTTTGTACATACCACACAGCTTCTGCTCTTGAATTCATTTGACTGCAATGTTGCCGTTCATCACATTTAAATTGTGCTGTTGCTAATCTCACCCCATTTTGCTGATCAATACTGGCATTAATCTTTTCCGAGCGCGGTTTAGTGGTATTGTAAGTTTCACCTGCCAGATTACGCTGCCCCTGCTCCGACAAAACTGCTTCCGGTAAATCCCCCAGTGCTTCTCGCTGTTGTGACACAATACGCTGTTGCTCTATAATCAACTGTTGCGCTTTCAGCTGCTCTGCCGTGCGATAATCCTGATATTGACCATAACCGATCACAGCAAGCAGTGCCAGAATGATCAAGGCAATAGCAGATAAGATTCGGCCTTTATATGAAGCCTTATTATAACGTGGTGAAGCAGTTTTCTTTTTTGTACCTACTGGCTTGGCAGCTATACTCTCCGCTGAGGCAGACTGTAGATCCAGTCGTACAATACGGTCGGCTTTAAACTTGCCATCATCTTCCACAATAATAAATTTTAACTTCTCCCCGACTTTAGGTTCGATAGTGCTATTGGGCACATCTTTAATGTGAAAGAAAATATCTTTCACTGCGCCTTCCTCTACTGCAATAAATCCAAAACCGCGCTCTGCGTTATAAGTTTTGACTTTCCCCTGAACAAACATAAAATACTCTTTTTCATTTATATTTTTTCTTATTATAATAAAAAAGAGGCCCAAAAGCCTCTTTTCCAATGATTGTCAAAAGCAATCCTGAACATCATCATGCTGCAATCAAAAGCAGAAGCATCAACCTCGAAAATTCGACAACAAGGCGGATGTAATCGATTTATTATGCTCGGATACTTTCGATTTTTTTGCTTTTGCTGAGTGATCTGCAACACGTTCTATACGAACAGCCTTGTACTTGTCACCATTTTTAACAGCCGCAAATTTTACCCGTTCATTACGTTTCGGTTCGCCTTCTGCCGCAGGGAAATCTGAAATATGAAAGAAAATATCCCCTTCAGCCGAACCAATAAAACCAAAGCCTTTTTCAGGGTCATACTTTTTGATTTTACCCTGATGTAATTCATCTTTCATGCTGCTGCCCTATGCTAAAAAATGCCATGTTTACAGTATATAAAAAAAGAGGCCTGAAGCCTCTTTTAATTTGTCTTCCAGGATCAGTCTTTTTGTACTGAACCGAAAATTTTATCGCCTGCATCGCCAAGACCCGGAACGATATAACCATTTTCGTTGAGACCGTCATCAATAGCTGCTGTGAAAATTGTCACATCTGGGTGTTTTTCTTCTACTTTTTTAATGCCTTCAGGCGCTGCAACTAAGACCATGACACGGATATCTTTACAGCCGCTCGCCTTCAATACATCAATGGCTGCAACCAATGAAGAACCGGTTGCCAGCATCGGGTCGATAATCATCGCCAAACGGTTTTGTACATCGGGAACCAGTTTTTTATAATAAGTACGTGCTTGCAAGGTTTCTTCATCACGCTCAAGACCCAATACAGAAACTTTGGCACTTGGAATCAGGTTCAAAAACCCATCTAACATGCCAATACCTGCACGCAGAATAGGAACAACGGTAATTTTTTTACCCGCAATACTGTCTACAGTAACTTTGCCATTCCAGCCGTCAATTTCATGCTCACACATCGGCAAGTCTTTGGTTGCTTCATAAGTCAGAAGCATGGTCACTTCTTGCGCTAGTTCGCGGAAGTTTTTTGTACTGATGTCTGCACGACGTAGCAAACCAAGTTTATGTCGGATAAGTGGATGACGGATTTCATGAATAGCCACGGGAGAGTACCTAAAAGATGAGATAAAATTTCAGCTATTATAAATGTTTTTTATATCTCTTATAAACCAAAAAGCCCCCTATGAAAGGAGGCTTTTTAGAAAAAACTTATAGTTTTTTTAGATTACTGTTGAGATAGCATGAAATGCAATGGAGATAAAATCTCCGCTTGAAGCGCCAATTTGATGATTGGATCAGGATAAACACCAATGATCAATACAGCCAATGCCGCAGCAAGCACCATAATACCACCCACTTTCTGACCCCAATGTTTGTCGGCATCAATACGTGGCGTATCTGGCGGAGTCATATACATCACCACCATCACACGAAGGTAATAGTACAGACCAATACCTGAACCCACTACAATCATGGCAGCAAGGAACCAATGCTGGGTTGTTACCGCAGCCATCACCACCAGGAACTTACCAATGAAGCCAGCAGTCAATGGAATACCCGCAAGAGACAGCATCATGACAGTCAAGGTCGCAGTCAATACTGGACGGCGCCAGAACAAGCCACGGTAATCTGCCAGGCTTTGTGCTTCATCCACATTGTTAAATGGACTAGACATCAACGCAACAGCACCAAATGCACCAATCGTTGTCAATACATAAGTGATTACGTATACAGATACGTTACCCAGGCTTGCATAAGTCATGCTGATTAAACCAATCAGCAAATAACCAAAGTGCGCAATTGAAGAGTAACCCAGAATACGTTTCAGGTTGACTTGACGTACTGCAAGGAAGTTACCCACCAGAATAGAAAGCACCGCAATAATTGTGATGATGGTTACGATTGAATCGACCAGGATTGCACCTGAAGCCAGTAAATAACGTACAAACAAACCAATGGTTGCGACCTTAGCCACAGTCGCAAGGAATGTTGCGATTGGCGCTGGCGCACCTGCATACACGTCTGGCGTCCATTTATGGAATGGCGCAAGAGACAGTTTGAATGCAACAGCAAAAACGATTAAGCCTAGACCTAAAATCACCATTGGCTGTTTGATGGCTTGCATCAACGCCTGAACATTGTCATAGAAAGACAATGAACCGGTATAAGCATAGATATATGCCATGCCCATTAACAGCATTGCAGAAGCAGTTGCTGAAAGAACAAGGTATTTAATACCCGCTTCTAAAGATTGTGAACGTTGGTGCGTATAAGCCAAAAGACCGTATACAGGAATCGACATCAGCTCAAGGCTAATGAAGAAAGATGCATAATGAGAACTTGCCACCATCAGCATTGCGCCCGCTACCGAGCACAGCATCAGGATATACAGTTCTTCACGGTTATCTTGATAGCTTTCAATATAAGCATGTGACAAGGTACAGCAAGCCAGTGCAGCAATCAGGATGACCAGTTGGTAAAGCAAGGTAAACGGGTCAAGCATAAACATGCCCATCACGTTCGCTGGTGCAAAAGCACCACCGAACATACCAATCAGGACATAGGCTGCAGCAAGGTTCAAGCCGACTACAGAGGCTGTTGCAATTAAATTATGGTTACGTTTAATTGCAATGAGAAGCATCACTACGATCGCAGTTAAAGCCACGATCATCACAGGAGCTAATGGCATAAGCTCGGAAAATGACATTGTGAAGTTCATGGCTTATTGGATCTCCACATTTTGTTGAGATACGACCTGTTGAGTCGCATCGACAACTTCTTGAACTGGGATATAGCTGTTTGCTAACCACGCCATGCTTGAATTTGAAATATCAAGGAAGCTTTGTGGATAGATACCGAGCCATAGTAGACCAAAAGCACACACTAACAAAATAACAATCTCACGCGCATTCAAGTCTTTCAATGGGCTTGTATAATTTTGTTTTTGCTCTTCATTTGGCGTACCAAACAATGCTTTGTGAATCAGGATCAAGCCATAAAGACCTGCCAATACCAAGCTGGTCGCTGCCACAATGGTAAAGGCTGGGAATTTGTTGAATGAACCCATCAAAATCAGGAATTCACCAATAAAGTTACCTAAACCTGGAATACCGACAAGCGCAGCAATAAAGAACATCAGGAAGAAAGCAAGGTACGGGAATTGACCGCGCATACCACCCATTAAACGTAAGTCGCGCGTATGAACACGCTCGTACACTTGACCACACATAATGAACAAGGCAGCAGATGACAGGCCATGTGCCAGCATCATGATCATTAAGCCTTGGAAAGTCAGGATATTACCTGCGTAAAGTGCAAGTAATACAAAGCCCATGTGCGAAATAGAAGTATACGCCAGCAAACGTTTCATATCGGTTTGCTGGAAAGCACACCAGGCACCGTAGAACACACCGACTAAACCGAAGATGATCGCGATATCTGCAAACTGTGCAGAAGCCGCCGGGAAGAATGGCATAACAAAACGAAGCAGACCGTATGCAGCAGTCTTAATCAGGATACCTGCCAAGTCGACAGAACCGGCTGTCGGTGCTTGAGCATGCGCATCTGGTAACCAGCCGTGCAATGGGAACACTGGAAGTTTTACAGCGAAACCGATGAACATACAGATCATCAAGGCATAAGCCACTGATGGCAACTGTGCATCAAGCGTATTCGCCACACCTAACAGGTAGTTGTAATCGAAGCCGATCATGCCCGTCATCATGTATCCGTAAACCACAAGGCCTAGAATACCGATCAACATGATCAAACCTGCTACCTGGGTATAGATGAAGAACTTGGTCGCAGCATAAACGCGTGACTTACCGTCTGCTCCCTTATGACCCCATAAGGCAATCAGGAAGTAGATTGGTACCAGCATCATCTCCCAGAAGAAGAAGAACAGGAACAAGTCAATCGCAAGGAATACACCGATCACACCACCCAAAGACCATAAAAGGTTTAAGTGGAAGAAACCAACGTTCTTTTGAATCTCACCCCATGAACAGCCCACTGCAAGTACACCCAGTAATGCAGTCAAGCCAACCATAAGAAGTGAAAGACCATCCACCGCAAGGTGAATGTTAATGCCAAGGGTGGAAATCCAAGGCAGCATGAATTCGGCAGACCAAGTTGGAACTTTTGCGCCGAGTTCATAGTGATAAGTACCGGAATTCCAAAGCGCAACGGTTAAGCCCAAAGTAATGAGCATACCGAATAACGCAATGTAACGCGGTAGTTTGTCGTCGAGCTTGTCGATGATCCAGCATACAAAACCTGCAATGAACGGTACGAGGATCAGCGCGGGTAAAATCCAGTTGTTTGTGATTTCCATCTTATTTCCCCACTACCTGAATCACGATCAGGATCATCAGCAATACCACTACACCGAGTGACATACTTGATGCGTATTCACGCAATGAACCTGTTTGACGTGAGCTGGTGAAGCTATGACCACCTTTAACAATGGCAGGAAGCACTAACCACAGGCCGTCAATCGGATCACGACCTAAAATTTTCGCGATAAGCAAATATGGTTTCACAAATACGATGTTATACAACGCATCAAAACCAAGTGCATTACGGCAGATATTGGCAAGGCCGGCACCCAATGAAGTACGGGCAAAACCTTTCACTGCATTATAAGCAAAGACAAATAATACGATACCTACCACAAGACCAGCCAATGCAATACCCACAGCGGTATATTCAGCACCATGTACACCTGCTTCAAGCGCTTCAGGAATAACAAAAGCTGGAATATTGGCTTTGGTTAATGCAGCTTCTACTGGTGCTTTCAAGAAGTAAGCCAAGCCAGTTGAAAGTACCGCCAAGATACCCAACGGAGCCCAATAAGTTGCACCTTTGATTTCGTGATAAGGCGTGTTTTCTTTACCAAAGAATACAACCCAGATTAAACGGAATGTATAGATTGACGTTAAGAATGCACCCGCAACACCTGTCCAGTATAAGCAATTATATATAGGAAGATTTGCAATGTGGCTTTGTGCCCAAACTGCACCAAGGATGGCATCTTTCGAGAAGAAGCCGATGGTCAAGAATGGAATGGCAGCCAACGCACCACCACCAATTGCGAAGCAGGCAAACAGGAATTTGTTATGTTTGAACAAGCCACCCATTTTGAAGATGTTTTGTTCGTGATGGTAAGCCAGAATCACAGCACCAGAAGACAAGAACAATAATGCCTTGAAGAATGCGTGTGAAAGCATGTGGAACAGGCCCGCTTGGTATGCTTCAGCACCAACAGCCATAAACATATAACCCAACTGACTCATGGTTGAGTAAGCCAGAATACGTTTGATGTCTGTTTGAACCAATGCAGCAAAACCAGCAACAATCAATGTTACCGCACCAGTGATCGAAATGAACATCATCACTTCTGGTGTCATTTCAAACACGGAGAACATACGGCAGCACAGGTAAACACCGGCTGTTACCATTGTTGCCGCATGGATCAACGCAGAAACAGGTGTAGGACCTGCCATTGCATCAGCCAACCATGTTTGTAATGGAATTTGCGCAGATTTACCGGCAGCACCCAGGAACAACATTAAAGATGTCCAGATCGCAAGTGAATGGTCACCCGCTAATACTTGAGGTGCATTGGCAACGATTGTACCGATATGCAAAGTACCGAATTGTTGGAAAATCAGGAACAATGCAATCAGCAAGAATACGTCACCGATACGAGTTACAGTAAATGCCTTGATGGCTGCAAAACCATTTTCCGGGTTTTGATAGTAGTAACCAATTAGCAAGTAAGAGCAAAGACCTACGCCTTCCCAACCCAAGAACAATAACGCCAGGTTATCGCCAAGAACGAGCAGCAACATGCTGGCAACGAACAGGTTGAAGTAAGAGAAGAAACGTGCAAAGTCTTCTTCACCGCGCATGTACCATGAGGCAAAGATGTGAATCAGAAAACCTACACCGGTGATCATGCCGGTCATGAGTAATGACAGGCCGTCTAGGTGCAAGCTCATGCCTGGTGCAAAACCACCGACATTGAACCAGGTCCAAAGATGTTGAACCTGAGCTACTGAACCATTGTCTACAAAGCCCATGCCAGCAATCAGTGCAAATAAAGCAGATAAACCGACTGAACCCACACCAATAATGGCTGCCACATTTTCAGGAAGCTTATTGCGCCCCGCCGCCAAGAGGACAAAACCAATGAGCGGAAATAAAATTGTTAAATATAAATAACTCATCCGCGCATCTCACTAGCAGCATCCACATCCAAATGATGGAAGCGATGGTAGAACTGAAGGACGATCGCAAGACCAATACAAGCCTCTGCAGCTGCAAGGGTCAAGATCAGGATGAACATGATTTGTCCATCTGGCTGTAACCATGCACTACCTGCAAGAACGAACGCAAGCGCCGCTGCGTTCATCATGATTTCAAGGCTCATCAACATAAATAGTAGGTTGCGTCGCACCATTACACCGTAAAAACCCAGTGCAAAAAGAATGGTTGCAACGATTAAACCGTGTTCTAAAGGAATGTTGCCCATTATTCTTTTTCCTCTTTTGCACTTGGTTCACGTTTACCTAAGTGGAATGCTGCAACGAGGGCTGCAAGCAATAACATTGCGGCAACTTCTACCAATAGTAAGTAGTGAGTAAAGAGCGCTGTACCTACAGCTTTAGGTCCCACAACTTTAGTGCCCATCACCGGACCTGCGGTTGTGTAATCCGAACCAAGCATCCAGACGAGCACCAAGCCCATCAGGAAACTCATCAATGCTGGATATGCCCATGCAGATGAAGTCAGCCATTTACGTTCCTGTTCAACCGTATGTTGACCAAGATTTAGCATCATCACCACAAACACGAACAACACCATGATCGCGCCGGCATAAACAATAATTTCTAGTGCACCAGCGAATGGCGCACCAACGATCATGAACATCCCTGCCACAGCAAGGAGGGACACGATCAGGCTTAATAAAGCATGCACAGGATTCGCGTTAGTCACCACACGAACCGTAGAAACAATGGCCACAAGTGCCATCAAATAAAATGGCCACATCATGGTAATAAGCTCCGTACGTCAACTGGTGCACTTTCACGTTGTGCCTGACCTTTATCTTTACCTGCCACTGCCATACCGGTTACACGGTAGAAGTTGTAGTCAGGATATTTACCAGGACCTGAAATGAGCAGGTTCTCTTTTTCGTAGACCAAGTCTTGACGAACGTATTCACTTAACTCGAAATCTGGTGTCATTTGAATCGCTGTCGTTGGACACGCTTCTTCACACATACCGCAGAAAATACAACGCGAGAAGTTGATACGGAAAAACTCCGGATACCAGCGACCATCTTCTTTTTCTGCTTTCTGTAAAGAAATACAGCCAACCGGACAGGCAACCGCACACAGGTTACATGCCACGCAGCGTTCTTCACCATCTGGGTCACGTGTCAATACAATACGACCACGGAAACGCGGCGGAACAATTTGTTCAGCTGGCACTTCTGGATAAAGAATAGTGTCACGTTTACGTGTCACGTGGCTGAATACCATCCACAATGAACGTACGATTGACCCGAATCCAGCTAGAATTTTATACATTTTGTACTCCCTGCTGTCCTAGGCCTGATTCATCAGAATCACAGCACCAGTCACCAACAAGTTGACCAACGCCAATGGCAAACAAATTTTCCAACCAAAGTTCATCACCTGATCGTAACGTGGACGCATTAACGAACCACGAGCCAAGACAAACATCATCACAAAGAATGCTGTTTTGATAATGAACCAGAATACTGGTGGAATAAATGGAATTTCTAGGTTAAATGGTGCTAACCAACCGCCAAAGAATAAAGTGACGATCAATGCTGAAATAAGAACTACGTTGACATATTCCGCAACGAAGAACATACCCCATTTCATACCGCCGTATTCGACGTGATAACCTTCCGCCAATTCTTGCTCAGCTTCCGGTTGGTCAAATGGATGACGGTGCGTTACCGCAACACCTGCAACAATAAAGATAATGAAACCTAGGAATTGTGGAATCACAAACCATACATCGCGTTGTGCTTCAACAATTTCACGCATGTTGAATGAACCGGCAATTGCCACCACACCCATCAGCGAGATCCCCAGGAACACTTCATAAGAAATGGTTTGAGCTGCAGAACGCAGACCACCCAATAACGCATATTTGTTATTTGAAGACCAGCCACCGAATAGCACGGCATATACTGCGATACCAGCCATTGCCATAAAGAACAACAGGCCGATGCTCATATCTGCTACGCCCATTGTCGGACTTACAGGAATCACCATGAACGAAAGTACCGCAGTTGCCATGGCAACTGCAGGTGCTAAACGGAAAGTCAGCTTATCGGCAAACTTAGGCGTCCAGTCTTCCTTGAACATGATTTTCAGCATGTCGGCAACGATCTGGAACATCCCCCCGGGACCAACACGGTTTGGACCGTAACGGTCTTGCCATAACGCAAGTAAACGGCGTTCGATGAATGACATCAACGCAGCGACAAGCACCACTACAAGCAAGATCACAATCGCTTGAATCACAGAATAAGCGATTGGCCAGTTCTCAGCCCATAGCGGTGTTTGACGTATAATTTCTTGACTCATGAATTACACTCCTACCGCGACGGATACAGGCTCTGCAAGTGAAACCGTTGGTGCAAGACCAACTGGATAACCGATATAACCTGTCGGTAAATATTCGATCACTTGAACTGGAAGGCTAATTGTCGCCTCACCTGCTTGCACAGTAATTTTTTGACCATCTTGAACGTTTAGACGCGCAGCATCCTGTTCACCTACTGCAAACATGGCTTCAGGAATACGTGATTCCATGGCCGGAGTTTTCACCGTAAATTCACCAGAAGCGAAGATATGATGCATTGGCACTAAACGGAAGCTTTCAGCATTTGCAAGTACTGCTGCTGGAGCAACGAAAGTACGTGCAGGGCGTTTAGCCAAACGATCAAATAAACGGATACCCGAATCGCCACCTTTTAGGTGACCACCCACGTGATCCTGGAATTTGTTCCAGGCTTGTGGAGAGTTCCAACCTGCAGACCATGCAAATGGAACCAGTGAAGATGGGGTTTCATTACCCACATAACCTTCCATAGAGAACGTTAATGCAGAATCGACATCGATTGGCTGTTTAGGTTCATGAACAGACAATGGTGCACGCATAGAGGTACGACCAGAGTAACGACGCGGTTCACGCGCAATCTTCAAGCCATGGACACGGTAACCTGCATCTGGTGCTACATCCTGAATGGCTTCAAGTGCCGGAACATTTTTCACTACAGATTCAATGACATCATCCAGCAAGGTCCAGGAAATCGCTTTGCCTTTTACACCGGTTTCAATGGCATGTAACCAGCGCCAAGATTCTTTGATTGCAAGTTCCGGTTTGTAGTAGCTTGGGTCATACACCTGGTAGAAACGTTGTGCACGGCCTTCTTGAGATACCACAGTACCATCACCTTCCGCGAAGCTTGCAGCAGAAAGCACGATATCTGCTTTCTTCACAGTTTCGGTTTCAGAGTGATCAAGAACAATCACGTCTTTGCCTGCAAGTGCAGCGTTGACTTGAGCAGCAGGTAAACGACGGTAAAGGTCATTTTCCACAATGATAACAGTGTCATAGTCTTGCGCAAATGCTTGCTCAAGGCTGTTACCACCGAAGATTGCAAGACCCATTGAGTTCACTTCAGGAACAGTCAAGGTCAAACCAGCATTACCCAGGTTCTGTGCCACTTGTGCAGCAGCTTCCATGATGGCAGCATCTTGTAAGCTGGTACCAGAGATGATCAATGGTTTCTTCGCCGCTTTTAAAGTGTCAGCAATGGTTTGAGCAAATGCTTTGGCATCGTCATCTAAACCAGTAACCGCTTCACCTGCAACTGCCGCAGCAACCGCAAAGCCTAAACGTGCAATATCGTTTGGAGAAGCAACCACTTCGCCAGTCGCGACGTCAGCTAAACGCGTTTGAGTCGCAGCAAGAATGTAGATTGGGGATTTTGCATCCTGACCAATACGTTGTACCGGTTCAGCCAACCATTCCTGGGTGCGGCGTTCTGCTGCCATTTCTTTGGCTTTGTTTTTCGCAGCTTGGCGAACAGATAAAGCCATACGTGGCGCAGTTTGGGTTAAATCTTCACCCAAGATGAGCACTGCATCATAACTTTCGATTTCACGCATGGTCGGGTTATAAACACCCTCGGTTTGCATGATCGATGCAGCCAATTCAACCAGGTTTTGCTCTTTTTGAGCCATACCAGTTGAGTAGTTGTCTTGACCAACAAGCTCACGCAATGCGAAGTTCGTTTCAAGCGATGCACGTGGTGAACCGATCCCCAGAACTTTTTTGCCCTGAATCTTTTCAATCACGGTATCCAGTGCTGTATCCACTGAAACAGTCGTTACGTTTGCACCATCCCGGAATTGTGGCTGACGTGGACGGTCTGCACGGTTCACATAACCGGTACCGAAACGGCCTTTGTCACACAGGAAGTATTGGTTTACATCGCCGTTGAAACGGTTTTCAACACGACGAAGTTCGCCATAACGTTCACCCGGAGAGATGTTACAGCCTGAAGAACAGCCTTGGCATACGCTTGGCGCATACTGCATGTCCCACTTACGATTATAACGTTCAGAGTGAGTTTTGTCGGTGAACACACCTGTTGGACATACTTCAGTCAGGTTACCCGAGAATTCAGATTCTAAAGTGCCTGATTCTGGACGACCAAAGTACACACGTGATGCATTGGCATACACGCCAAAGTCAGTACCGCCCGCATAGTCTTTGTAGTAACGTACACAACGGTAACACGCGATACAACGGTTCATCTCGTGTGCAATAAACGAACCAAGTTCCTGGTTGTAATGCGTACGTTTGGTGAAACGGTAACGACGGCGGTCGTGCTGAGTCATCACAGTCATATCTTGTAAATGACAGTGACCACCTTCTTCACAGACTGGACAGTCGTGTGGATGGTTGGTCATCAAGAATTCAACAACAGATGCACGGAAATCTTTTGCTTCTTTGTCTTCAATCGAGATGTAGGTATTGTCAGCTGCTGGCGTCATACATGACATGACTAAACGACCACGCGTATCTTCAGGATTCGCGTATTGAGTCACGGCACATTGACGGCAAGAACCGACAGAACCTAAGGATGGATGCCAACAAAAGTACGGGATATCAATGCCCAAAGATAAACATGCTTGTAGCAGGTTTTCTGAGCCATTGACTTCGTACGATTTGCCATCGACATGAATTGTAGCCATAGTCGAATTCCTTAAGCTTGTTCTACGGAGCTAACTTGAGCGGCAGCATTTACGACTTTCGCTTCAAATTCGCCACGGAAATGTTTGAGTGCGCCCATAAGCGGTTCCATTGCACCTGGAGCATGGGCACAGAAAGTCTTACCAATCCAAAGCTTACGAGTCAGTTCTTGTAAGTGATCGATATCTTCTTTCTTGCCTGTACCATCTTCCAGTGCTTTAAGCGCTTTTACCGCCCAAGGTAAACCGTCACGGCAAGGTGTACACCAGCCACATGATTCACGCGCAAAGAATTCTTCCAAATTACGAGTCGCAGACACCATACATTGAGTTTCGTCTACCACCATCAGCAAACACGTACCTAAACGTGAACCTGCTTTCATGATGCTTTCTGCATCCATCGGCAGGTCAATGTGCTCTGCTGCCAGGAAGTCAGTCGATGCACCACCTGGTAACCACGCTTTCAGTTTAAGACCGTCACGCATACCACCGGCATGCTCTTCAATCACTTCGCGTGCAGTGGTACCGAATGGAAGTTCCCAAAGACCTGGGAATTTCACCTTACCCGATGCACCGTAGATTTTGGTACCTGGATCTTTTGATTTACCTTCAGATAAACCAACGTACCATTCTGGACCACGTAACATAATCGCAGGTAAGTTGTTGTAGGTCTCTACGTTGTTGACAATCGTAGGACGACCCCAAGCACCTGCAACTTGCGGGAATGGTGGTTTAGTACGCGGATTTGCACGGCGACCTTCAAGCGAGTTAATCAATGCAGTTTCTTCACCGCAAATATAACGACCCGCACCGGTATGCACGTGTAAATCGAAGTTCCAACCAGAACCCAGGATATTTTCACCCAGGTAACCTTTGGCACGAATTTGCTCTAATGCTTCATTCAAGTATTGAGCGGCTTCGATGTATTCACCACGGATGAAGATATAACCTTGAGTTGCTTCAAGGGTATAGCCTGCAATCAGCATACCTTCGATCAATTGATGTGGAAGTTTTTCCATCAACAAACGGTCTTTAAAGGTACCCGGTTCCATTTCATCGGCATTACAGATCAGGTAACGAGGGCCGCCATCATTTGGCGCCATCAATGACCATTTAATCCCTGCCGGGAAACCTGCACCACCACGACCTTTTACAGTCGCAGCCTTAATGACTTCAAGCACTTCTTTCGGTTGCATGCCAAGGGCTTTTTTAAAGCCGGCATAACCTTCCAACGCTTCGTAATCATCTGCACTACGAACGTGTTCCTGTTTGCTCAAACGCCATGTTAATGGGTGAGTTTCTGGGTTACCGTCGCCATAAATTGGTTTTGGTTCAGTATTCATACATACTTCTCCAATAACTGTTTAATTGAAGTTACTTCAACCAAACCGTGCGTGTCTTGATCAATCATCAGGGTTGGACCTTTGTCACAGTTACCCAGACAGCAGATTGGCAATAAAGTGAAACGACCGTCAGCGGTGGTTTGACCAAACTGAATCCCCAATTCACGCTGGAACGCTTCTGCCAGAGTTTCCGCACCCATCAAGAAACATGCGATTGAATCACATAATAAAATTACGTGACGACCAACCGGTTGACGGTAAATACGGTTATAGAAAGTCGCAACACCTTCAAGATCTGCAACACTCATGCTAAGCATTTGAGCAATTGCATTCATTTGTGCATCGTCTACCCAACCATTACGGCGTTGTACACACTTCAGTGCATCTAAACATGCAGCACGCGGGTACGGGTAGTGACCCATGTGATGTTCAATTTCATGGATTTCTTCCGAAGTTAAAATCCCTTCAACATTCACACGTGGCTTTTTATCAGTCAAAATCATCATAATGCGTTTACCCCTTAGCGATCCACGTCAGCCATTACGACGTCAATTGTCGCTAAATAAATGATCAAGTCAGATACAAGACTGCCATTAATCACAGAAGGCATTTGCTGTAAGTGCGTGAAAGTCGGTGTACGGATACGGGTACGGTAACTCATGGTTGACTTGTCTGAAGTCAAATAATAGTTAGACGCACCTTTTACCACTTCCGCCATTACAGATGCTTCACCTGCAGGCATTACAGGACCCCATGACACGCTTAAGAAGTGCGTAATCAAGGTTTCGATATCTTGTAGTGTCTTATCTTTCGGTGGTGGAACAGCCAGTGGATGGTCTGCTTTGTACGCACCAGACGGCATGTTATCTAGACATTGCTTGATGATTTTCAGTGACTGTTCGATTTCACGGAAGTGAACCAGAACACGTGCATAAGCATCGCCTTCGTATTCAACCGGCACTTCGAAGTCGTAGTTTTCATAACCGCTATAAGGACGGTATTTACGTACGTCGAAGTCAATCCCTGTTGCACGTAAACCTGTACCGGTTACACCCCAAGCCAATGCAGATTTTGCATCGTATTGCGCAACATTACGGGTACGACCGATAAACACTGAGTTTTTCAGCGCTGCTGTGTAGTACTCGTTCATACGCTTCGGCATCCAGTCCAGGATTTCGCGAATGAGGTGTTGCCAGTTGTTTGGAAGATCGTGCGCAGTACCGCCAATACGGAACCATGCAGGGTGCATACGGTAACCAGTAATTGCTTCGATGGCGTCATAGATTTTTTGACGGTCAGCGAACATATAGAATACTGGTGTCATACCGCCGGCATCCTGAATTGCAGTACCGATATACAACAAGTGGTTATTGATACGGAACAATTCGGACATCATGACACGGATACATTGCGCACGGTCAGGAACAGTGATTCCCGCTAGTTGCTCCACACCCATCACATAAGGCATGTTTTGCGCACAACCACCCAGGTAGTCAACACGGTCGGTATACGGAATGAATGAATGCCAGGTTTGACGTTCAGCCATCTTTTCCACACCACGGTGGTGATAACCGATATCAGGCACACAGTCTTTTACTTCTTCGCCGTCCAACTGCAAGATCACACGGAACGCACCGTGCGCAGATGGATGGTTAGGCCCCAGGTTCAGGAACATGAAGTCTTCATCGGCGTTACCGCGTTTTAGACCCCAGTCTTCAGGAACGAAACGAAGGTGCTCCTGTTCAAAGTCCTGCTTGGCCTGGTTCTGCATATACGGTGTATATTCAGTGGCACGTGCAGAATATTCTTTACGCAGCGGGTGACCTTCCCAGTATGTCGGCAACAAGATACGACGGAGCATTGGATGCCCTTCGAAGTTAATGCCAAACATATCGTAAGCTTCACGTTCGTACCAGTTGGCATTTGGCCAAATATTGGTTGCAGTTGGAATGTTGAGATCACTCTCATTCAAGGCAACTTTAATACGAATGTCAGTATTACGCTCTAGCGACAACAAGTGATAGAACACAGTGAAGTCTGACGCAGGCAAACCGTCACGGTGAGTACGTAAACGCTCATCCACCGCAGACAAATCGAACAGCATCACGTAAGGACGTTCTACTTTCCGCAAGAACATTAAGACTTCTTGCACACGTGCGCGCTCAACCCAGACTGTTGGAAAGTCTTCAAAAGTCGTTTGCACAAAGAAGTTCTCACCAAATTTGGTTTTGAGCTCTTCTATAATTGCAAATGCTGGGCGTGAATCAACAGGCGTTGATTCTGGCATAGCAATGTCAGTTTCAGCCATTGGCTTGGCTTCCTATTCAATACAAATTCAGTCAACCTGAACGACAATTACACCCAGACCGGGTGCATCAATATTTTGTCGCTCGGATTATTTAATTTCATCCATAGAGCGTAAGTTTTTCACGGCAATACGTTCAGCATTCTTACGGTCACGTTCTGGCTGCATCTTTGGCTTATACACTGGCTGAAGATCCTCACCAATAACCGCTGAAAGTGGACGGCGCTCTAATTGAATTTGGTCTTGTAACAACATTAATGCTTGCAATAATGCTTCAGGACGTGGCGGACAGCCCGGGATGTACACATCGACAGGGATGATTTTATCCACACCTTGTACAACCGAATAAATGTCGTACATACCGCCAGAGTTTGCACAAGCACCCATTGAAATCACCCATTTAGGTTCTAACATTTGCTCGTATAAACGCTGGATTACAGGTGCCATTTTCACGAAGCAGGTCCCTGCAACGATCATTAAGTCCGCCTGACGTGGTGAAGCACGAATAACCTCGGCACCGAAACGCGACATATCATGCACACCCGTCAAAGTGGTTGCATATTCTACGTAACAGCAAGATGTACCAAAGTTAAAGGGCCATACAGAGTTTTTACGGCCCCAGTTTACAGCTGTATGCATTACATCCTCTAAACGAGTCATGAACACATTTTTATTCACTTCTTCTTCAAGCGGATCAGTAACGATTTGACGCTCTTGAAGTGGATATTGATCAGCATTCGGATTCGCACGGGTTAATGTATATTTCATTCCCGGGTTACTCCTTAGTAGATGATGTAGTCGCAGATTTTTTCACACGACCAGATGATTGAGCTGGAATTTGACCTGTAGGGTCAACAACCAACTCTTCAATAGAATTGAAGCGTGTAATGTCGGCAAGGTTCATATTTGCTGAACCCACTTTCGATTTCATCACTGCCGCTTTGAGACGATCAGTTGGTGCCCAGTTTAATGCGCCTACAGCAATCGCATAAATCAAAGCAATCAATAAATCGACTACAAAAATCACAACAGTGGTAAAACCGAACCAACCTACTTCACGAACTGATGTAGCCCATGCGTAGAGATACAATGCTTCCAGGTCAAATACCACAAAGAAAATAGCAACCAAGTAGAATTTCGCAGATAAGCGGATGCGTGCTCCACCAGCACCTACCACACCTGACTCAAATTGCTCTTGCTTTGCACGGCCCCATGATTTACCCCCAAGGAGTAAAGGAACTGTGAGCATAAAGACACAAAGAAATGTAACGCCGATCACGAAGGCAATAATTGCCCAATCGTATGGAGTAATGGCACTCATGCGGGGATAACTCCTGGCAGGCCTAATTTATTAACAAAGAATGTATGTATTGGCCTTCAAATACACCAAACACAAAATTAATCCCGTCAATTGTACCTGATTTATGATTTCACTTGCTAGCTCATAAGCCTTAGTCTTTTGGATGATTTTTTCAGCATTGTCGCTTTTAATTTACATCTATTCCTTTACACAACACCTTCATCGTTTTATTTAATAAAAACAGTTATTTTTATTAAATTTTCTCACATTAAGATTTTATGAGGAAATATTGCTCACTTATTTTGCAATCCAGAAATACAATTATTGTTGAATATTCTTTCGATTCTAAAAGTTCAGTTTATTTTGAGTATTTATTTAAAAAATGATAGGAATCACAAAAATTGATTAAATTTTCCTCCCTATCATCACAATCTTAAAAATACCGCCTTTCTTTGCTTTAGAAATTACCTTATATCTTTTGCATAAGCCGCTTTATTCTTGTGGTTTTTTTGCAACACTTTGACATGTGTTTAACAGTTTGTGATATTGGTATTTAAAATTCAAAAAGCGAATAGACAGGAGAAACTATAATGACATTAAAATATGCCCATGAATCTGAATATTTCTTCTTTGCACAACTGTTAGTTCACCATGTGGAAAGATACATCGAGAAACACCCAGATGCTCAGGATGCCATTTTTGACCTGCGTGATATCTATGACCTTTTCCGCCAAGACTTTGCTGCAACCACCACCAATCTCGAAGCTATTTTAAACGTTGCGGATGAATACAAGGTCGAAACATTAAATGGGGACCAGAAGTTGATTAGCCATTATGCCATAGATCCCAAAAACAATTCTTTGCTACTAGATCTTAATGCCGATGCACTGGCTAGCTTAAAACAGGGAAAAAGCCTGATTGAACCAGATGCCACCAGTCATGAATAAGACTAAAAAGCACCGAATCCGGTGCTTTTTAGTGTTCCCTATTCTTTAAAATTCTGTCTGTATGGCACCATCAGCCTTAAGGACACCGGTTTTCTTTTTTGCTTTATTAAACCGCTGTACCGGCCACGACATGGTGAAACGAGCCCCGCCTAAAATCGGGCTTTGATCCACCTCAATTTTCCCACCAAACCAGTAAGCAATACGGCTCACAATGGACAAACCTAGACCATAGCCCCCTGAAGCACGGGTCCGGCTGTCATCCAGACGGGCAAAAGCTTCAAAAATGCGCTGCCGCTCTTCCTCAGGAATACCGGCACCATCGTCTTCTACCTGAACATAAGCCTGCCCCGCGTCATTGATACCACCACTGACAAGCACTTTATGATCACAGTAGCGAACCGCGTTGCCAACCAGATTTTGTACTACACGATGCAAGTAACGCCGCTCAGCATCGACCACCACACTAATAGGTGGTGCTTTGAGTTCAATTTCTTTTTGAGTTTTAAGTGCCTCGGTTTCAATCACCACCTGATCCAGCACTTCAAACAGCACGATTTTTTCAAAATCTAAAGAAGGTGTGCCCTGCTCCAGTTTTGCATAGGTCATGATTTCATCAATCAAGGTATTGAGCGCTTCAATATCTTTATCAATCTGTTCAACCTGTTGTAGGCGATACTCATAGTCATCTTCTTCGGCCAACATTTCCATACCAAAACGGATACGTGCTACAGGTGTTCGCAGTTCATGCGAAACTGCACGCATCAGCTCGCGCTGTGCTTCAATCAAACGCTGAATATGATCGGACATGCTGTTGTAATTGGTCGCCAGACTGGCCATTTCATCAGTACCATCGACCGGTAAACGCAAGGTCATGTCACCCGATTTCATACGATGCAAGGCGTAATTCACTTCACGTAAACGACGCTGCATTGGCACCAACAACCCATATACGCCAAGGCTTAACACAAATAGACTCAGTAAGGTAATGCCAGCAGCTAACTGGAAAGGCATCCAGTTAAATAAAGGTACAGGCCCTAAAACCAGCACCTCGGAAGGTGAGCTGGGCATAGGAGAAACGATCGAGATGGTGGTACCCCGAACCGAGGCATTATCACGGTACAAAATAATACTGTGATCCAAGCGAAGCCGGCCGATTTGTTCAGAATCAAGCGGCAGGTTTTGCACTTTTTCAATGGCAATCGGATAAGAAAAATTCGATTGAATTTTGGCGAGATACTCTTTTTCTTGCCCAGGGTAATACACCAGATAATCCAAAATGAAAATAGGTAAGGCTTTCATCTGGCGCTCGCCTATTTTATTCACTTTTACATACAGCAAATGCTGAGGATCATCTTTCAGACCAATAATGATATAAGCAATGAAGTTTTCTGCATCATAACGAACGGCTGCTTTACGCTCTTCAATCCGTTTTCTCTCGGTACGCGATAAATCCACCTTAGCCGCATCAACATAATAGATCGGCAGCTCCAGCAAATCAGAAGCATCGGAAATCCAGTCTTTTTTCTGCTGCTCATTCGGCTGTCGGGCAATCCCTTCACTAATGATATAAGAAATACCATCGGTTAAAGATTCACGATATTCTTGCGCACGCTGATAATTGATGATTTGTACCAGCAGATAGCCAAATAAGGCAACCAAGGCCACTAAAATCACTAATCCTGCATAAATGCGCAAGAATATACTGTGTTTAAACACGTAGTTGTCCTATAAAATTAGCGAGCGGGCAGAGATTAAAGACCTGTTTCTTTAACGAACAGATAACCTTTACTGCGTACCGTTTTAATACGTTTTGGATTTTCAGGATCATCGCCAATTTTTGGACGGATACGCGAGATACGCACGTCAATTGAACGGTCCTGACCGTCATATTCAATACCGCGCAGACGCTCAAAAATGTCTTCACGGGAAAGAATGCGACCCGCATTTGAAGCTAACAACCATAACAGGTCGTATTCCGCGCTGGTAAAATCAACCAACTCACCATTCAAGGTCACTGACCGGCCACCATTATCAATCACAAGATCATCAAATTCTATGCGTTGAGCCACTTCATCTTCAGGAGCCTTGTCGGTACGGCGCAGCAAGGCACGAATACGGGCAAGCAATACACGGGGTTGAACAGGTTTTGCGACATAGTCATCTGCCCCCATTTCCAGACCTAAAACCTGATCCATGTCTTCAGTACGGGCTGTGAGCATTAAAATCGGCTGATGATAATGTGGACGTACTTCACGACAAATGGTCAAACCATCCGCACCCGGTAACATGACATCAAGTACCACCAAATCTGGCTGTTCAGCGATGATACGGCGGATTGCACGATTACCGTCAGGTTCTACCCCAACTTCCAATCCGTTACGGATAAGGTATTCTTGAGTCAAACGCGCAAGACGTTCATCGTCTTCAACAATTAAAATTTTAGGTAACTTTTCTTCTTGGCTCATAAAATGCCCCTTTATATGGATTAAGCTATCCTTAAAAATCCGTTGGATAGGCTTTAATATCTTCTGCAATATACACACGTTTACATTGTAAACAAGATGCTGTTCACCAAACTGATACATCAAAGTAGCATTTTGTTATATTTTTTTTAAACATTGAATTTATTGAATTTTTCATATTCTAGTAATTTTCAGGCTATTTATAGAAATATTTAGCTACAAAATGTCTATTTTTTAAACCGCCCGTCTGTTTGCACAGTTTCTGACTAGTTAGATAGCTTCTTTTAAGTTATCCACAATGTTATCTATAAGCACATTTTTTTAGCTTTGTTATGCTATGCCTTGCCTGATAAGGCTTATAGAAAAATCAATAAAAATAGCAATATTTTTACAGAGATTAATGCATGTACTAAGAAAAATATTTAGCAAAATGTCAATATTGATCTACCCTAAATTTTCCCGTATCTTGTGTTCAATTAATTTTAAAACCACTAGGTCTTGTGTTTATTCCTCAAATACTGTGGCATAAAATTTGCCCGGTTCAAATGGTCCATAAACATAAAAATAGATGACAATGGAGCTATGCTAAATGAGCGTAATCACTTCAACTCCTGGTCAACTTCAGGTGATTAAACGCACCGGTGATGTTGCCACTTTTGACGCAGAAAAAATTTCTGTAGCGATTGGTAAAGCTTTTTTGGCTGTAGAAGGCCAGCAAAGTGCAGATTCTAGCCGTATTCATGATCGTATCGAGCAACTGACTGAAATGGTAATGAATACATTTAACCGTCGTTTACCGTCAGGCGGCACAATTCATATTGAAGAAATTCAAGACCAGGTTGAACTTGCGCTGATGCGTACTGGTGAACAAAAAGTTGCACGTGCGTATGTCATCTACCGCGAACAACGCTCTGAAGCACGTAAACAGACTGGCGCTCATCACCATCCAACTTTACAAGTGACTACTGCAAATGGTCAGCTTAAACCGCTTGACCTGGGCGCACTAGAAGCACATGTGGCAAAAGCAGCTGAAGGCCTGGAAGGTATTGACGTTAAAGCCATTGTCGATGAAACCGTAAAAAACCTCTATAATGGCGTAAAAGAGTCTGACATCGCTACAACGATGATGATGGCGACACGTACCCGTATTGAACAAGAACCTAACTATACTTATGTGACTGCACGTTTACTTCGTGACAATCTGGTTGCTACAGGTTTAGAGTTCTTAGGCCTATCTACAGACACCAACGAAGGCAATGCTTTAGAGACCTTCCTTAAGAAAGGGATCGAGCTTGATCTTCTGTCACCAGAATTATTGAATTTTGACCTTGCGAAACTGGCAGCAGCCATTCAACCAGAACGCTCAAACCAGTTCACCTACTTAGGTCTGCAAACCTTATTTGATCGTTACTTCATTCATTCAAATGGCATCCGTTTTGAATTACCGCAATTGTTCTTTATGCGCGTTTCAATGGGGCTGTCGTTAAATGAAGAAAACCGTGAAGAGCGTGCCATCGAATTCTATAACTTGTTGTCTAGCTTCGACTACATGGCCTCTACGCCGACCCTGTTCAACTCTGGTACTTTGCGTCCACAGTTGTCGAGCTGCTACCTCACCACGATTGCCGATGACCTTTATAACATTTATGGTGCAATGCGTGATAATGCCATGCTGTCTAAATGGGCTGGCGGTTTAGGTAATGACTGGACGCCTGTTCGTGCCTTGAACTCGTATATCAAAGGTACTAACGGTAAATCACAAGGTGTCGTACCTTTCCTTAAAGTGGCCAACGATACTGCCGTTGCGGTAAACCAGGGGGGTAAACGTAAAGGTGCGGTATGTGCATACTTAGAAACCTGGCACCTGGATATCGAAGAGTTCCTGGAACTGCGTAAGAATACCGGTGATGACCGTCGCCGTACCCATGACATGAACACAGCAAACTGGGTTCCAGACCTGTTCATGCAACGTGTATTTGAAGATGCTGAATGGACATTGTTCACGCCGTCTGAAACACCAGATCTTCACGATTTAACCGGTCAGGCATTTGCTGAACGTTATGCTTATTATGAAAGCATTGCCAAAGAAACCGACATGCTGCACAAGAAAGTGCGTGCCAAAGACTTGTGGCGCAAAATGCTTTCTATGCTGTTTGAAACAGGTCACCCTTGGATCACATTCAAAGACGTATGTAACTTGCGTTCACCACAACAACACGTGGGCGTAGTGCATTCATCTAACTTGTGTACAGAAATCACGCTAAATACAAACCAAGACGAAATTGCGGTATGTAACCTGGGTTCGATCAACCTGGTACAACACGTTCAAGGTGGTGTACTAGATCGTGAAAAATTGGCGCGCACTGTAAAAACAGCCGTTCGTATGCTCGATAACGTGATCGACATCAACTACTACGCAGTTCCGCAAGCGAAAAATTCAAACTTGAAACACCGTCCGGTCGGTATGGGTATCATGGGCTTCCAAGATGCTTTATATGAAATGAAACTGGCTTACGGTTCTGATGAAGCTGTAGATTTCGCTGACGAATCTATGGAAGTGATCAGCTACTACGCGATTCAGACTTCTAGCGACTTGGCTGTTGAACGTGGTACTTACGAAACATTTAAAGGATCACTTTGGGATCAAGGTATCTTGCCAATCGATTCTTTAGACATCGTGGCTAAATCACGCCCAGAACGTATGTTTGAAGTAGACCGTACACAACGTTTAGACTGGGACACTTTACGTGCCAAAGTTCAAAAAGACGGTATGCGTAACTCGAACGTAATGGCGATTGCACCTACTGCGACTATTTCGAACATCTGTGGCGTATCTCAATCGATCGAACCGACTTTCCAAAACCTATATGTGAAATCAAACCTTTCTGGTGAATTCACAGTGATCAACCCGTACCTGGTACGTGCGTTAAAAGATCGCGGTCTTTGGGATTCAGTGATGGTCAACGACCTGAAACACTTTGAAGGTTCGGTACAAAAGATTTCGCGTATTCCTGAAGAGCTTAAAGCGATTTTCGCAACTGCGTTTGAAGTTGAGCCACGCTGGATTGTGGATGCTGCATCACGCCGTCAAAAATGGATTGATCAGGCTCAGTCTCTTAACCTTTACATCTCTGGTGCAAACGGTAAGAAACTTGACCTGACCTATAAAATGGCTTGGTTACGTGGTCTTAAGACGACTTATTACCTCCGTGCATTGGGTGCAACTTCTGCCGAGAAATCGACCATTAATACTGGTGCATTAAACGCAGTTAAACCTGCCACTGTTGCAGCGCCAGTTACCGCTGCAGTAGCGCCTGAAGTGAAAGCTGAAGCAGCTGTTGAAGATGATTTTGCTCAAGCAGCACCAGTGCCAATGGCATGTTCAATTGACAACCCTGATTGTGAGGCTTGTCAATAATCACTGATTAAAAGCAATTTATCCGTCGAGCTAATTAATTTAATGAATTAATTAGCTCTGAAAATAGCCAATTTGGCTATCAAGGATGTTGTTAATAGTCAGAGATAGCCAAATCGCCAAAATTAACGGTGATTAAATGGACAGCTTTATAATCATATGTGTTTTAGGATTAATAGCTTTTTTAGCAACGTTGTATGCAGTGAAGTTAAAATTTTCATTTAAAGCAAATAGAGATAATTCGCAAAATATGAAAATTATAAATAACATCACTAACCATAATTACTATGGTAATCACGACAAAAAATTCTAAATCACATTAAACACACAAAGGAAAACACCATGCTCCATATGACTCATAACTACATGTTAGGACTTGCAGTACTGGTGTTTGCCTTTATTTTCTTTTACACGCCTATGGTTTATGCGTTTTTAGCCATTCGCAAACAGCAGCGTAATCAAAATAAGTCGTGAGGATATCTGTCCTATCGAACAAGATTAGAGCAGTAGTCGGCAAAACTTAATTTTGCTTACACAATTTAAGCGTATAGTAGACATCTTCGTTTGTGAGATGTCAGATAACGGATATAAGCAACGAAGAGAGAATTGATATGTCTATCCTAAGTTGGGACGATTTCGAAGATGATTCGCAAAAACCGGCTGCACCTGAACACAAGTCTGCGTCCGTCGAACCGCAAAAAGCGGCTCATACACAGGTGGTATCTGATGCACACAACGCACCGTCGCATGTGGCAACTGCACAACCCCTTAGAGCCACTCAAAACCGAGGATCAAATCCAACCGATTCATTGGCAAGAGCATCTTCTTCCCTAGAGAACCTTGATGTTGCTCCAGGTCTGGAAGAGCTTGAAATGGGCGCGCAGCGTGTACAGGTTGATGATAAAGCCATGATCAACTGTCGTGCTGACCTGAACCAGCTGGTTCCATTCAAATACGAATGGGCTTGGCAAAAATATCTGGACGGTTGTGCCAACCACTGGATGCCGCAAGAAGTCAACATGAACCACGACATCGCGCTTTGGAAGTCTGAAAATGGCTTGACTGAAGATGAGCGTACCATCGTGATGCGTTCGCTTGGTTTCTTCTCGACTGCCGATTCACTGGTTGCAAACAACTTGGTACTGGCGATTTACCGTCACATTACCAACCCTGAATGCCGTCAGTACATCTTGCGTCAAGCATTTGAAGAAGCGATTCATACTCACGCTTATCAGTACTGTATCGAGTCGCTAGGTATGGATGAAGGCGAAGTCTTCAACATGTACCGCGAAGTACCGTCAGTAGCGCGTAAAGCCGCTTGGGGCCTGAAATATACCCAGTCTTTAAGTGATCCTACTTTCAAAACTGGTACTCCTGAAAACGACCAGATTTTGCTTCGCAACCTGATCGCGTTCTACTGTGTACTTGAAGGTATTTTCTTCTACTGTGGTTTCAGCCAGATTTTGTCTATGGGCCGTCGTAACAAGATGAACGGTGTTGCCGAGCAATTCCAGTACATTCTGCGTGACGAGTCTATGCACCTGAACTTCGGTATCGACATGATCAACCAGATCAAGATCGAAAACCCGAACCTTTGGACTACAGAGTTCCAGGAAGAAATCATTCAGATGATTCTTGAAGGCACCATGCTTGAAATCGAATACGCACGTGACACCATGCCACGCGGTGTACTCGGCATGAATGCTGCGATGATGGAAGAATACCTGAAGTTCATCTGTAACCGTCGTTTAGCGCAACTTGGTTTGCCTGAACAGTTCGCTGGCGTGAATAACCCATTCCAGTGGATGTCGGAAATGATGGACTTGCGTAAAGAGAAAAACTTCTTTGAAACGCGTGTAACGGATTATCAGACTGGCGGTGCTTTAAGCTGGTAAGAAATATAAAAAGCCGTAAAACGACACATAGAATGTCATTTGCGACACATTTATGTCACTCGTTAGAGTAAAAGAAAATAGAGCCACTTGGCTCTATTTTTTTATTATTCAAATTTTAACTATTTTATGATTTTCCCAAATAAAAATACTCTTATGGAGATAGTTACCATCTTTAAAGTATTGATGAATATCGTCCTTCCCTTGAGAGTAACCTTCATACTGCTGATTACGCTCCCCCCATAATATCCAAATGAAGGTTTGATTTGTATCATCCAGATAGTTTTCAAAAAGATCTTTTCTTAGATAGGATACAGAACCTTTTAGATTATTGGTTGTCGAGGAAAGCGTTCTGAATACTGAAGCTAATCCCTTATCATCATATAAATCAGGTTCACCATTTTGATACCTTAGATTCATGCTTTGACAAATTTCAGGATTTGGAAAATCTATTCCTCCTGCTTGATTCAAAGAACTGTGATAAGACTCCCGATAATGGAGTTGAGTTTAAAAATAATACCTTAAGCCATATTTGTGAAAATAGGAAAATAACTATTCTCCCATCCCCTGCCTGACCTGCTGCACCATCGGTGGTAATCACATTCACAGCGGCACCCAAATTACTCATGCCTTGTCTAAAAGTTACCTGATCAATTTCTGTATCTGCTTCATCATCAGCCATTTTAAAACTTTGGGCATGTTGTAATAAATCTTTTCCAGATGGAACGGACATCAGTTTACTGTTCATCACCTTCTCCATCACTGAAATCCGCTATTGATCATACAGTGCAAATTTCAGTGTTGCTGTTTTTAATTACCCGATCAGCTTGATGCTTGGGTAGAAAAATAAGTAATTTATACATGGGCAACCGAAGCGATTTCCACCAGCGCATCGGGTTTGACCAGTCCTGTTTGCACGCAGTAACGTGCCGGTTTATCCCCCGGAAAATATTCAGCATACACGCTATTGATTGCCGCATAATCTGCCCAGTCTTTGACGAATACATGATTAAAGGTCACGTCATCCATTGTGCCACCGGCCGTTTCAATCACTTTTTTAATGGTTTCCAGAATATGACGGGTCTGTGCTGCCGCATCGCCGACATGCACCACATTGTTATGTTCATCAAAAGCTAGTGTGCCGGAAACGTACACAATATTGTCTGCTTTGGTTGCCGGTACGTACGGTGCCAATGGTTTGCCTGTTCCTGCAGGTAAAATAATGTCTTTAGGCATGTGTTTTCCCCTATAAATCCTTAAGCCGATTTGTCCAAGATTTTTAGTTAAGATTGAAAAATTTCCACAAAATTCTGTGTAGCTGACACCCAGCCAAAAAAAGTTTTAATGTTATACAGACTGGCTGCATGTGCTTCCGCCGGACCGGCCTGATAACAGGCATCTGCCAGCACCACGCCGAAATATTCCAGAAAAAAGCCGTCTCTTAAGGTCGATTCGACACAAACATTGGTGGCAATGCCGACAAACACCAGATTACGAATCCCTTTGTTGCGCAGCATGCTGTCCAGTGCCGTATTGAAGAAACCGCTATAACGGGGCTTTTCAATCACGATGTCTTGCACCAAAGGTTGCAGCTCATCAATCAGCTCAAAATCCCAACTGCCTTTAGCCAGTAATTTTCCCTGTAATTCAGGATACTTATGCATGGTTTTTAAAGCATTGGATTTATGAAAATTGGGCGAATTGATCCCGCCCGCTTCCACATACTGATCATCCCAACCATTTTTGAAATAAATCACCTGAATGCCGGAGGCATGTGCCGCATCGACTGCTTTTTTGATGTTCTCCACCACCGGCTTGGTTTTAGACACATCAAAACCAGCCAGATCCAGATAGCCCCCTTTGGAGGTATAGGCATTCTGCATGTCAATCACAATCAGTGCGGTTTGCTCGGCTGAAAGCTGGATCGCTTCCGGTTCAGCCTTTAACACTTTTCCTGTTCCGACGGCTTGGGTAAAGCCTGTACAAACCACATGTTCTAAAAATTCATTTGGGTTCATGCTGACTTCTCCAAGGCTGTGGCTGGAGCGGTTACACCTTCGACCACAACATGTTCACGACATTTCATTAACGGTTGAATTCTTTGACCAAAATCCTCTACTCCTTGAATAAAATCATCAAAAGTTAACAGGATGCCTTCGGTGCCTTTAATTTCACCAATTTCATCCAGCATTTTCGCGACATTTTCAAAAGAACCGACAATGGTGCCCATATTGACTGGAGATATACTAGAAGCCATTTGGCGAATATTGGTATCGGCACCGGATTTGGTCTCCTGACTGCCTTGATTCATCAGCCAGTTAATGGCTTCTACATCTGCTCCCTCGTTATAGCTTTGCCATTTGGCAAAAGCTTCTGCATCGGTTTCTGCAGCAATCAGCATAAACAGCACATAAGTTTGCACATCACGCCCGGTCTTGTCGGTTTGTGCTTTTAAGCGGTCATTGATGTCTGCATAGGCAGTCGGCGTATTTAAACCTTTGCCAAAAACAAAATTGTAGTCTGCATATTTGGCCAAAAATGCCAGACCTGTATCCGACTGTCCGGCACAGATGATTTTCATATCAGCTTGCGGTCGCGGGCTGCCCCTGCAATCTTCCATTTGAAAATGCTTATCCTTAAAGTCTGATTTTCCAGTCGCCCACAGTTCACGTAAAATTTCTACATACTCAGACAGATAATCATAACGCTTGGCAAAGTATTCATCTCCGGACCACATGCCCATTTGTTGATATTCAGGGGCTTGCCATCCCGTCACCACATTTAAACCAAAACGGCCATTGGAAATGGAGTCAATGGTAGATGCCATGCGAGCCACAATAGCTGACGGCATCACCAAAGTTGCCGCTGTTGCATAAATTTTAATTTTACTGGTTACTGCCGCCAGACCGGCCATTAAGGTAAAGGTTTCGAGGTTATGATCCCAAAATTCTGTTTTCCCGCCAAAGCCACGCAACTTGATCATGGAAAGTGCAAAGTCGAATCCATAATGTTCTGCACGCTGTACAATCTGTTTGTTCATTTCAAAACTCGGTTTATATTGTGGTGCATTTTCCGAGAGCAGCCAGCCATTATTCCCGATTGGACAAAAGACGCCTATTTTCATTTTCGATACCTATTTTTTACCATTTGGTTATAAATACACTTCAGGTAATTAACCTGTTTTTTCATAAAAATTATTTAGCAAATGCTATTCCAAATAATTTTAATCATTAATTATCAAATATTTATAATTATTTTATTTTAACAAATAGTAAAATAAACAGTTAAATAAATGCACCTTTATTAGCCATCATGGCTCCAAAAAAATGCATGGTTTGAAAAAACCGTCAAATTCAATTTGCCTTATATTCAAGCTGTCTTTAATAAAATGGATAAAAAACCCGTGATTTTAAACAATCACGGTGAGCTAGGAGGATAAGAAATTATCGAGAAATCCGTTGCAAATTTTATTAACAAGCCAGTTTCATTTACTCAAGACGTTACTTGCAAAAAGTGTTTATGCAAAAATTCAAGCATGGTTTTATTCAGTAATTCAGGCTCGGTTTGCGTGGAAGCATGGGCTCCAGTTGCAAGAATACTTAAACATCCATGTCCAAGCCGCTGCTTTAAATCACTCGACTTGTGTACAGGAACCAAAAAGTCATCCTGATTGGCAATCAAATGCAACTGACTGTGTTGCAAGGCCTGTATATGCTGCTCATTAATTTTAAATTGTTGTGCTACCTGAATTCGCTTGAGTACATTTTGCGGCGGCGGAAAATCCGCGAGTTGAATATCCTCCAAAGTCTTTAAATGCTGATGATGTTTTGAAATCCAGCTCGGTGGATATAAAAACAGTCCCTGCGCCCTGACATAAGCATCAGAACCCGCTGACTTTAATAGAAGAGTCCGTGCTTCAAAGCATTTTTGCGTATGTGGGTCGAGTTCGTCCCAGCAATTGATACAGGTCAGGCTGAGCACTCTCAGCTCAGATGAATTGAGCAATAACGCTAGCTCTGCACCAATAAAACTGCCAATTGCATGTCCCACAAAATGAAAATGCCGAATTTTTTCTTGCCTGATAATTTGCAGTAACTGCTGGGCCAGATGGATAATGTTGTAATCATCAGGCAAAATTGCTGAATCCGCATGACAGCCCTCCTGATCATACGTCAAAATATGAAAATATCGCGTGAATGCATCAATTTGAGGGCGCCAGAAACTGCCATGCCCGCCCAAACCGGAAGAAAAAATTAAAAAATCGGCGGCTGAATTTTCTGTGCACAAATGAATTTTATAGTTCATTTTTTTACCATTTATTCAAATAATTTAAAAAATAAACAGCAAGTTTTATGCCTGAAAAATCACATCAATTCAGCCTGTCTGATTCTTGGAAACCTTGGCTTGCAAGGCTCATAGAAAAAGTAAAATTTTATGCAAAATAAACAAAAGAATAATTTGGCTCTAAACACTGAATAACAGGATTTACTTTCATACTCAAATCTACAACAAAAATAGATAAACCCAAGAAAACTCAAACACTTAAAATAGATAAACACAAAAATAGATACCAGAAAATAACTTGCTAAAACAAGGATTAAGAATTTAAACACAACTTAATTGGAGGAAAATTTATAGCATTCATAATGCAACACCTGTTTCCCCATACAGCAGTCATTATGAAAAAAATAGCCATCATGGCCCTATCTCTACTTTGCTTGAAAGGTGATGATGAATGGACATACCTACTGAATATCCGCTATTTCAATGCCATTATCTGCCCCGTTATTTAATTGGGTTAATCTTTATTCCTGCTATATTTATTGTTTTAGCGCAGCACTCGCTCAGTAACTTCAATATGATTAAAGATTTCAGTAGCCTGATTCAATACTTATTGCATCAATCCATGCCGGGTTGGTTGATGCTGGCACTCTTCATCATGCTGACATTGATTGCAATCAATATGAAATTGGTCATCACCCGCCAAAGCATATCCATACAAAGTTTTGGCATAAAGTTAAGCAATCTGGTACAGCGCAACAGGCTTTTAAAGACCCAGCTTTATTCCTCTCACAGCTCAAGGTATCGCACATATAAGCCCTTCGCAGCAAAAGCATTCAGCCAAGAACAACAGTGGAAAGTGAGTAGTCTCGGCTTTATTTTAAAACCTGAATTTCGCAAGCAATATAAAATGACACATATTGATCTTAATATGTTCGATAAAGACAACCGAAAAAAACTGATTCAGATTTTGGCGCAACACTATGATTTAGACCCTAAATTTTTTTTAGGTAGAGCACAACTTGCCAGACAGAAATTACAGCACAAGCTTCGATAAAAAAGCGCTCTCGGCGCTCTTTTATCAGGTTCTACTTAAGTCGGGATACGCAGTACCTGCCCGGGAAAAATATCATCAGCATCTTTTAACAAGGGACGGTTAGCCTCAAATATTTTGTTGTATCGATTGGCGTCACCATAATATTCTTTTGAAATCTTGGACAAGGTATCACCCGATTTAACTGTATAGAATTTACTTTCCGGAGCAGGTGTTACCACGGTCATTTGGTCATCTACTTTAGCCACATGATCGACATTCCCTACAGCCAGGACAATTTTTTCGCGGTCGGCCTGATTTTGTACCTGCCCTTTAATGGTCGCCAGATCGCTGCTGCTGTTATAACTCACCGATAAACCGGTCACTGGCAAGCCTAAAGCTTTAATATGCCCCAGAAGCTTGTTTGCGATTTCTTGTGCAGAAGGTTCTGCTGGAGGAGTTGAAGCGACCGGAGCTGGCTGAGGTTCTGCTGGTGCCGTATTTTTTTTACCAATACCTTTTACAAAATCAAAAAGACCCATTGTATTTCTCCATCATTATTATTTATGCAATTTGAAATAGCGTCTTTTTTTATACTTAGATTAGCATTTGAAGTGCAACACCATGTTGTTGCCATAATACCTGACTCGGACTTTTAAAGCCGAGTCTTTTTCTTGGGCGATGATTCAAACGTTGAGTGATTTCTGCAATATATTCATCCGT
>NZ_VOYL01000030.1:0-35115 GCF_013420295.1 Acinetobacter sp. YH01018 | reverse complement strand
ATTCCACAACGCTGGGTTGTGGAAAGATCATTTGCTTGGTTAGAAAAATGCAGAAGGCTCTGGAAAAACTGTGAAAAGCACCTAAATACGAGCCTTCAGTTCATTAATTTAGCCTTTTTAAGGCTACTTTTGCATAGAAAATATTCTGGATAGGTTCTAAAGAGATGGCTGAAAAATTGCCCTGCTCACTGAAATGATTGCGGATAATTGAATGGGATAAAAAATTCAAGGCAATAAAAAAGGCAAAGTCAAAACTTTGCCTTTTATGATCGCGGGCGATCTTAGTGGTGATGACCACCAGCACCGTGTACGTGACCGTGTTCTAATTCTTCAGCAGAAGCTGCACGAATTTCAACGATTTCAACTTCGAAAGTTAAATCTTGGCCAGCAAGTGGGAAGTTAGCATCTACAACAACGTTGTCGCCTTCAACTGCTTTAACAGTCACGATTTGAACGCCATCATCAGTTTGAGCTTGGAATTGCATACCAGGTTGGATGTTGTCTACACCTTGGAACATTTGAGCTGGAACTTCTTGTACGAGGTCAGGGTTGTATTCACCATAACCTTCAGCAGCAGGAACGTTTACAGTGAATTTTTCACCAACAGTTTTGCCTTCTAAAGCGTTTTCTAAACCAGGGATGATGTTGCCCGCACCGTGCAAATATGCAAGTGGTTCACCTTGTGATTGGTCGAGAGTTTCGCCCTCTGCGTTAGTCAACGTGTAGTGGAAAGAAACCACGAGGTCATTTGCAATAGCAGTCATGTTATTGATCCATTCAATTTTTTAAGGGTACATCATAAAGTGAAAAGTAGGTTTTGTAGACTAGATTTAGCAAAAATCTGCATTTTTCCCACTCTTATGGTGTTTTTTTAATAGTGGGGATGGTTTTTTTAATTTCAATGAAATTTTAATCTTTTTAGCTGTTTTTCTTGTGACAAAATCCAGAGCTCTTGATTTGTCCAGTCATACGCCAGTAGTTTGATAATGGTTTAACAACACGACAAGACTTTGAGTGGGAAATTTGAGCATACTATACGGGGACAGGGAGGAAAGTTGAATTTGAGCTGTCAGGCATTTAGCAGTCATTATTGGTCAGTAAAAAGAAGATGATATATACTTACCATCTTCTTTTTATTACTTTTATCCAAATGATTATTTTATGAATAAGATTGTTCTGTCATCTGACTCAAGTCAAAACTATTCATCCTTTAGCGTAGAGGATAAATTTTGACCCGAATGTCATCGCTTGAGAAAAAACTAAAAAGCTGTTTAAACCAGAGGGCAATTTTCTGGAAAAAATTGGCTTCTTCAATTTGCACATCATTTTCAATGGCAATGGTGCGGATCAACTGGTTATTTTGATAAACCTGCACGGTGGCCAGTTGCATAACTTTGGCTAAAGGAGCAGTCAGGTATTTTTCCGTGATTTCAACATTTAAGTGGGTCTTGGTTTCTTGTAAGGGCTCAATGGCTTGAATCGTACCATTGCCTGTATTCAGCATAACACGCTGATTGACCGTATCATAAGTTTGCAGATCAATCGCATAAGGCTGATCATATAAAGACGTCGTCACAATTTGCGGTTTGCTGGTTTCCAGTTTAAACATTTTTAAAGTAGATTTCACCACCGGCAATTCAGCAATCAGCTGCTTGTCTTTAATCGCGACCTCATTACGGGTATAGGTATAGGCCATATCCATCAGGGTGTGGGCAACTTCTGCACGTTTTAATGCATTTTTTGTACCCATCACCACCACAATCAGGCGACGTTCAGGTAGTGCAGGATTACCAGTAGGGCGGTGTGCAGTCAAAGCCAGGTTATAACCTGCCGCTTTAGTGAAACCTGTTTTTAAACCATCCACACTTGGGTCAAACTTGAGTGCCAGATTGGTTGCGCGGTGAAAACGCTGGTTATAGCTGAAACTTGGCATGACTGAATAATGCAGATATTCAGGCGTCTGAACGGTCAGTGCTTGACCCAGCAGGGCCATGTCATGAGCAGATGAGTAATGGTCCGGCATGGTCACGCCTGGTGCATTGGCAAAATGCGTATCCTTCATTCCTAAGGCTTTGGCTTCTTTATTCATGCGTTGGATGAAAGCTGGTACAGTACCTGAAATACGTTCTGCCAAGGTCACTGCCGCATCATTGGCTGACATCACGATCAAACCTGCCAGAAGCTGATCTACAGTAATCTGATCACCTTGTTTAAGATACATTTGCGACTCATCCCACTGCACCATTTTTACCACTGGTGTCGCCGTGATGATTTCATCCTTTTTTAAATGACCGGCTTCAATTTCTTTCAATGCAATATACGCAACCATCATTTTGGTCATGGATGCCGGTGCACGTTGCTCATGGCTATTGTGCTCTGCAATGACTTGACCTGATTGGGTATCAAGAATGGTCCATGCCTGGGCTTCAACGCTTTCAGGAACAAGGTTGAGTAATGCAGCATTGACTATCGTGGAACACAATAAACTTAAGGATGCGAGGAGATAGATGACAGCTTTCAATGATCTTCCTTATTTACCAATCCATTGGTGGTAGAAATGCAAAAAATATGAGGAATGCTATGCCTTTTTTTTAAGAATGGCTAGTCGGAATTGCAGACAATTGCGACAGTTCAGCATTGCCGGACAAAAAATGCTAAGCTAATTGTTAAGTTAACTTTTTTATATTTTATATTGCCCATTATGTTGCATTATCAAATCGAATTTGACGATTATCGTCAGCATCTTATTCACGTGACACTTCGCTTTTTAGCTGATCCAACTCAAGTCCTTTCTCTACCGACCTGGATTCCGGGTAGCTATCTGATTCGCGAATTTTCAAAGCATATTGAGTCAGTTCGTGCTTATGATGAAGATGGGCGCATTTTACAAATTCAGAAATTTGAGAAGAATAAATGGCGTTTATTTAATACCGATCATGAACTGATTACGGTGGAATATGATGTCTATGCCTATGACTTGTCTGTACGCGGTGCCTATGTGGACCAAACACGTCTCTATGTGAATCCGGCCTGTGCATGTTTGGGACTAGAAGGGCAGGAAGATAAAGCGGTTGAAGTTGAAGTGTTCCTTCCAGATGAACTGAAACATTTCCAGCTGGCAACCGGTTTAATGGCTAAAAGTCTGGTTAAAGGTCGTTATACCTTAAAGGCGGATAACTATGCCCAGTTGATTGATTCACCCTTTGAGCTGGCAGAACAAACACGTTTTAGCTTTGAAGCTAATGGTATCCCGCATGAATTTGTGGTGTCTGGCAAACATGCCATGAATGCGGCGCGTATGCAGCAAGACATTGAAAAAATATGTAGCACTGAAATTTCAATGTTTGGTTCTGCACCATTTAGCGATTATACCTTTATGACTATGGCGACAGGCAATAGCTATGGAGGCTTGGAGCATCCGAACAGTACCAGTCTGATTACCCCGCGTGATGACTTGCCTAAAGCAGATGAACCTGCTGAACCATCAGCGGATTATCAGCGTTTCCTGGGTTTATGCAGTCATGAATATTTCCACTCTTGGTTGGTAAAATTTATTCGTCCTGAAAATTTCGTCAATTATGATTTAAACAAAGAAGGCTACACTTCGCTGCTTTGGATTTTTGAAGGTTTCACTTCGTATTATGACGATTTGATATTGCTACGTAGTGGGGTGATTTCTCAAGAATCATATCTGAAATTGTTAAAAGCACAGATTGACCGCTATTTACAAAATCCGGGACGCGCGATTCAAACCGTTGCAGATTCAAGTTTTGATGCTTGGGTTAAATTCTACCGTCAGGATGAAAACTCCAATAACGCCGGCACCAGCTACTACAACAAGGGTTGTTTAGTAGCGCTGTGTCTGGACTTGGGCTTGCGTTTGCGCGGTTCAAGCCTGGATGCCTTAATGCGTAAATTGTATAAAAATGCGCAAAATGGTGTTCAAGTTAATGAACGTACCATCTTCGAATTGTGTAATGAGTTGACCGGTGATAACTGGCTTGAACAGATCAATCATTTGATCAATACCACAGATGAATTGCCGTTAGATCAGTTGCTTCCCGAATTTGGTTTAAGTTTTGACGTTAAAAATGACAAGTCTTTGCCATTTGGCTTAAAGCTTGCCGATAAACCTGAAGGTGTGGTGATTCAAACTGCACGTCGAGAAGGTTCAGGGGGGAAAGCAGGTCTTTCTGCCCAAGATGTTGTTATCGCGATTGATGGCTTGAAAGCAACGACTAAACTTGTTGAAAAATATGCAAAACAAGAGGGAACGTACACTGTACTAGCTTTCCGCCGTGATGAGTTAATGACTTTTGAAGTTCAGGCGGGTGGTTCTGAATTGACGGAAGTTGAACTCAAAGTTGAAGATCAGGCCAAAGCTGAGAAGTGGTTAAAGGCTTAATTTGTATACTCTTTAAACTTCATGTAAAACCGATGCTTAGGCGTCGGTTTTTTATTTATCTAAAGAAAAATCAATAAAAAGAGAAGAACCAGTTATTTTGCAGGATTTTTCAAGGAAGAAAATAATTGGCATCAGATTAAGACGTACTATATATTGAGCCAAGTTGATGAAGCATATGACAAGTTAAATCTATAATACTTATTAAAGAAAAAAGCCCACTTTCGTGAGCTTTAATTTGAATACTAAAAATTAACCGCGACCACGCCCACGCCCACGCGGTGCTTTGGTATTCGGACGCGTTGTACCATTGGTCTTACGACGCGGTTTCTCGCTTTCATCCATTTGCCAGATACGTTTCGTACCAGATGACTTCTTCACGGAACCATCTTTGTTCTTGCGAACCATTGGCTTACCGCCTGTACCACCCGGTTTTTTCACATAAGAACGTGAACGGTAAGGTTCTTCCGCAGGTACATCTTTAAAGTCCGGGTATAACAAAGGCTCGATTTCTTTGGTTTCACCTGGTTGTAAACCCAATTGAACAAGATCAATAGAACCAATTTTCGTACGAATCAAACGTAAAGTTGGAAAACCTACCGCAGCAGTCATACGGCGAACCTGGCGGTTACGACCTTCACAGATTGAAATTTCAATCCAAGAGGTGGGCACAGATGCACGGAAACGAACTGGTGGATCACGGTCCCATAACCATTCTGGCTGTTGCACTTTAATGGCTTTGCCCGGAAGGGTCATACCATCTTTCAGTTCAACCCCTTTACGCAGCTGTTCAAGCGCTTCTTCAGTGACATCACCTTCAACCTGTACCAGATAGGTTTTAAACTTCTTGTTGGCCGGGTTGGTAATAAATTGGTTTAAACCGCCGTGGTCGGTTAAAAAAACTAAACCTTCAGAGTCCATATCTAAGCGACCCGCCAAACGCAAAGTCGGATCGTCTACGAAGTCAGCCATGGTCATGTGTGCTTCGTCTTTACGGAATTGGGAGAGGACGTCATAAGGTTTATTGAGAATGACGATTTTCATAGCAAATAACTTCTTTAATTACATAAGACTAAAAAGGTTAAGTTTTATTCAATGGGGAAATGTTGTTATTTCCCGTATAAATCTTAAACACAATGGAATTCAATTAAACTATTATGCGTTAAGAAAGGACGAAAGTATTGCCTAATCGGCAATTATTTTTAGATATCGCTAGATACAAAGGGAGAACCTAGACAATGGGTTATCAGAAGATCGTTGTTCCTGCGGATGGTAGCAAAATTACCGTAAATGCAGACTTGTCACTCAATGTTCCAAACAATCCTATTATTCCTTTTATTGAAGGTGACGGTATTGGTGTAGATATTACACCGGCCATGAAAGCAGTGGTTGATGCTGCGGTTCTAAAAGCTTACGCTGGTAAACGTTCGATCGAGTGGATGGAAGTATACTGCGGCGAAAAAGCAGACAAAATCTACGGCACTTACATGCCGGAAGAAACCTTTGAAGCTCTTCGTGAATTTGTTGTTTCTATTAAAGGCCCGTTAACAACCCCGGTTGGCGGCGGTATCCGTTCTCTAAACGTTGCATTACGTCAGGAATTAGACCTGTACGTATGTGTACGTCCAGTGCGCTGGTTTGAAGGCGTACCTTCTCCGGTTCAACATCCTGAACTGACGGACATGGTGATTTTCCGTGAAAACTCTGAAGATATCTATGCAGGTATTGAATGGAAAGCAGATTCACCAGAAGCCAAAAAAATCATTCGATTCCTGAAAGAAGAAATGGGTGTGACAAAAATCCGTTTCGAAGAGAATTGCGGGATCGGGATTAAACCGGTATCTAAAGAAGGTACTCAGCGTCTGGTTCGTAAAGCGATCCAGTTTGCGATTGATAATGACAAGCCAAGCGTGACGCTGGTTCACAAAGGCAACATCATGAAGTACACCGAAGGTGCATTCAAGGAATGGGGCTATGAAGTTGCGCTTGAGCGTTTTGGTGGCGAACTTCTGGATGGTGGGCCATGGGTTAAAATCAGAAACCCTAAAACTGGTAAAGACATTATCATTAAAGATGTGATTGCGGATGCCTTCCTGCAACAAATTTTGATGCGTCCTGCCGATTACTCGGTGATTGCCACGCTGAACCTAAACGGTGACTATATTTCTGACGCGCTTGCTGCCGAAGTGGGCGGTATCGGGATTGCACCGGGTGCCAATATCGGCGGAGCCATCCAGATGTATGAGGCGACTCACGGGACTGCTCCTAAATATGCCGGTCAGGACAAAGTCAATCCGGGTTCAATTATTCTTTCTGCTGAAATGATGCTGCGTGACATGGGCTGGACTGAAGCGGCTGACTTGATCATCAAGGGTATTTCCGGTGCGATTGCCAATAAAACAGTGACCTATGATTTTGAACGCTTAATGCCGGACGCGACTTTGCTACGTTGTTCGGAATTTGGTCAAGCGGTCATTAACAACATGGAATAAGTCATTTGACCTGAATCTGTATAAAAAAAACCTGCGCATATCGCGGGTTTTTTTATGGTTACGGCACACGATTTTTTATAGATCAGGAGCGAAATTTATCATGCAATCTACACAATAGCATGAATAGTTAAGCGGTATGTTCTAGCATCGAACAAACGCGAGCAAGATAGTCAGTATGCGTCTTATTGCGACCGTTATGCTCATTTTGGGAGGTCAGCCCTGGTATCTGGTGTTACAGCAGGCATAGGTTATGCCATCTGCCTGAATTGAAACAGGCTATGCTGGCTTACTGGTTTTGAATTTAGCTGTACGAGTATGCCAGACCAGTTGTAATGTTCCCAATAATAAAACTATCGCAGCCAAGACAAACTGTTGATGATAAGTCACGCTAAAATGTTGCAGGGTACTAAAACTTAATCCGCCAATCAGCTGCACAGATGCAAAGCATAGTGTGGCAATACTCCAGAGCTTTTTATACGCCAGACCATAAAGTTGTAAAATTGTATAAGAAGTCAAAAACACCACTGCCGGATTGAGCATGCCGGTAAAAAAGGAAGAGGCAAAAGTCAGCACTGGACTGCTGTTTAAGGTTGCAATAAAAATGGCCACTATATACAGACTGTAAAGAATTTTCAGGGCGAAAAAATTGCCAAATTTTCTTGCCAGTGAATAGGCAGTAAAAGCCCCCAAAGCACTGCCTAAGCCATACAGAATCCAGTTAAAATTGATCCAGAACAGGTTCAGCCCCAGTTCATGGCTCAGGTAGTCAATCCAGAACAATGAATGGGGAATATAGGCAAATGCACTGCAGGCATACACAACCAGCAAGCTATAAAAGATTGTGTTGAGTGGGGTTTTAGATTGAGCCAGCACTGTTTGTGCAGACAGATGATGCTTAAATTGTTGCAGTAAAATACTTAAGCAGGCACAAATAATCAGCGCGAAACCACATAAAATCAGCCAGGCAGTCTGTATGGAAATCTGGTCCAGATAAGGCAGGAACAGGGTCGCCAATAAAACCCCCAGACCAATTCCGCTAAAACCAATAAAATTGATTTTAAAACGGTCCTGAATCTCACAGCATTGTGCCACCACACTCGGGGATAAAATCATCAGCAGGCCGCCACTGATTCCCGAAATTACACGCCAAAAAATATACCAGGCTTGCGGAAAACCGGAAAATGCACAGCACATTAAACTGAACATTCCGGCAATCGCGGCAATCTGAATATATAGGGTCATGCTTTTGTTTTGAGGCAGTCGCATGGCTGCAAAGGCACCCATCAGATAACCGAGTAAGTTGGCACTACCTAAAAGACTGGCAAAACCTGTTGACCAATCAAACGCTTCACGCGTGCTGGGTAACAAGGCGGTATAGGAGAAACGTAAAATACCAATCCCCAAGCACATACTGAGGCATAAAAAAAGACTAAGCTTGATATTGGTTGAGGACATCCATGTACTCACAGTATTTATTATTCATTCATCATATAAATAGCATGTGTACCGAACAATAAACAGGATCAGAACAAATAAACACTATAAAAACATGCATGCATACGTGATTAAGTAATCTTTAAGAGTGGTTCTATAAAATTGGCCAAGATATAAATCTTTTATTTTGTAAATTGAGTTTTCTGAATAAAGGCATACAATTTTGCTTCTTTATTATACTTTGTGAAATGATGAATTTCTCCTATCGTGCTGATATCGATGGCTTAAGGGCAATCGCCGTTTTATTGGTGATTTTTAACCATGTCGGATTATCTTTCTTTTCAGGAGGATATATTGGTGTGGATATCTTTTTTGTCATTTCAGGTTATTTAATTACCCTTATTTTAACCCACGATATTCAGTGCAAACGGTTTTCTATTGCACGGTTTTACAAGAAACGTGTGGTACGCCTGGCACCTGCTTATTTTACCGTACTCAGCGTTGTCAGTATTATTGCCTGGCAGGTGATGCTACCTGGGGATCTGACGCAATATTTTGACAGTGTGATGTATGCCACTCTGCTCATGGCGAATATCTATATGCGCAATGAGGTGGGAGATTACTTCAGCCAGGATGCCGAAGGTATTCCTTTATTGCATTTATGGTCGCTTGGGGTTGAAGAGCAGTTTTATATTTTCTGGCCGTTATTGTTGTTGCTGTTTGTTGGAAAGGTGTCGCGTAAATATACCTGGGCCATCATCACGACATTAATCGTAACTTTACTGTTTTATGCCCAGCACACGTTAACGCAAAATGCAGAGAAGGCTTATTACAGTATGCCGGTCCGTGCCTTTGAGTTGCTGATTGGCGCATTAATTGGCTTCCTGCCCCAGCTCAAGCTGCCAAAAAAAATAGTGCAAAGTCTGGTTTGGATCAGTTTGATCGTTTTATTTGCGGCGGCAGTAAATTTTGATCAACAGACACCTTTTCCTGGCGCAATGGCACTGATCCCGTGTTTGGCAACTGCATTTATCATTTATCTCGGGCAATGTTCACCCTCAAGTAATGTGTTACTGAGCAATCGTTTAAGTACCTGGATAGGAAGAATTTCTTATCCCTTGTATTTATGGCACTGGCCGATTATCGTGTTATTCGGCATTTATATGCAGCCATTAAATGTCGAAAATCAGGTGGTGATTGTATTATTGTCCATCCTGTTGGCATTTTTAACCTATCAGCTCATCGAAAAACCCAGCAAACGTTTTGTGATGGCGGCGAATTACAAGGTGATCATTATTGGTTTTCTGGTGCCAGCCCTGAGTTTTATCGCCATTGCCAAGACCGTCAATATCAATCAGGGTTTTCCAGACCGGTTTCCACATTCTGTTTATCTTAAACAGGAAGCACTCAACTCATTTGCCCATATCATCCGAAATAAATGTATGGATATTGAGGACCCGAAAGCTTTACCACAACAGGATGACTGTGTATTGGGCAAGCGGAAAACGGCTATCGATTTTTTGTTGATTGGTGATTCGCATGCCAACGCTTATAGCGCAATGCTGGATGTCTGGGCCAAAGATGCCAATTTACGCGGTTATGATGTCACACAAAGTTCAACCTTCTATTTACCTGGAGTGCGGCGTTTTGAATCTAATTTTAATCGCTGGGAAGAGCTGAGCGAATTTAAATTAAGAAATGATGCGATTACTGCCCATCTTGCAAAAACACATTACCGCACCATTATTTTAGCCGGTTCTTATGTGCCATATTTTGATGGTGAAGTGAAACTGCAAGATGGTGTTCATCATTCCAATGCAGAGATATTTAAAACCGGTTTTATGAAAGCCTTGAGGATTGCTTCTCAGTCCAGTGATCAGGTCATTCTGCTGAATGATGTCCCTCGGCTAGATAGAGACGGGGTGCCGGCAGACTGTAACCTTCGCAATGAAATTTTACATACCCATGCGCCATGTAGTATCTCAAGAAAGAATTATGAGACACAGTTACTACAATTTAACCGAATTGTTGCCGAAGCAAAACTGAAATACCCTGACCTGAAAATCATTGACCCGACAGAGGTCATCTGTGATCAGCAGGCGTGTAAAATTATGATTAATCATGTGCCTTTATATCGAAATAAAGACAGCAATCACATTAATAATCAGGGTTCACGGCAATTGGGTATTGAATATTTAAAACAGTATGGCAATCCGCTTAAAGACTAGCAATGAATTGCAGTCATAAAAAAACCGCGCTATATAGCGCGGTTTTTTTGCGATTTCAGAAATCAGGACATTAGCGCATTTTTGACAGGAAGCGACCTAAACGGGTAATCGCTTCACGTAATTCATTTTCGGCAGGCAAGAACACCACACGGAAATGGTCTGGAGTCGGCCAGTTAAAACCGGTTCCTTGAACCAGTAACACTTTTTCCGCACGCAATAAGTCGAGCATGAATTTTTCATCATCCTCAATTGGGTAAATTTCCGGATCCAGTTTAGGAAAACAGTACATGGCACCTTCCGGTTTTACGCAAGAGACACCCGGAATGTCATTTAGCATTTCCCAGGCAATATTGCGTTGCTCATATAAACGGCCACCCGGACGGATCAGGTCATTAATCGACTGATAACCGCCTAAAGCAGTTTGAATGGCATATTGCGCCTGATGGTTGGCACAGAGGCGCATCGATGCCAACATGTCCAATCCTTCAATATAGTCTAAGGCACGTGATTTATCACCAGTAATGGCCATCCAGCCTGAACGGAAACCTGCAATACGATACGCTTTAGACAGACCATTAAACGAGATGCAGAGCTGGTCACCAGCAAGCGCAGCAACAGCAACATGCTCAATACCATCGTAAATAATTTTGTCGTAAATTTCGTCAGCAAACAAAATCAGGTCATATTTTTTTGCCAGATCAACAATTTGTTGCAATACATGACGTGGATATACTGCACCAGTCGGGTTGTTTGGATTGATAATCACAATACCACGGGTATTGGGTGTGATTTTACTTTCCATATCCGCAATGTCTGGATACCAGAAGTTTTCTTCATCACATTTATAATGAATTGCAGTACCCCCAGACAGGTTTACGGCAGCTGTCCATAATGGATAATCCGGCATTGGCACCAGCATTTCATCGCCGTCATCCAGCAAGCCCTGCATCGCCATTACGATCAGTTCAGACACCCCATTACCTACATACACGTCATTCACATGCATGTTGAGAATGCCTTTTTGCTGGTAATACTGACAGATTGCCTTACGCGCAGGGAAAATCCCTTTTGAATCGGTATAACCTACCGCATTGGGCAGGTTTAAAGCCACATCATTAATAATTTCTTGCGGCGCTTCGAAACCGAATGGGGCAGGGTTACCGATATTCAGTTTAATAATCTTATGCCCTGCTTCTTCCATTTCGTTGGCCGCTCGTAACACAGGTCCGCGAATGTCGTAGCATACATGCTCGAGCTTAGACGATTTTTTAATTTCGCGTGGGGTGTGGAAAGTGTTCGGCATTTTTATGTTCTCGGAAAGAGTGGAGGTCACTTTTGCATAACGGTATAAATAGCTTTTAAATGTCTCGGTTGTTACCAGATCGAGATGATGTTCATCTCTGAGTAAAGCAACAATTTTTTCATGCGTAAAACCTGTCTGTTGATATTGTTTAATCACAGGCAGCAGATTTTTAAAAATTACGCTCTTTTTCTGCGACATTTTTTAATCCTGAGCAAGAGTAGGATTAAGCCTAACACTAAATTTGCTTACAAAAAAGCATTTAATTTTCAGAATTGCTTACCATAATTTTATATTTGCTTACTTTTTGCTTTTTGAATCATTATATTGATTTTGTAAATTGTTGAATAAAGACTAGAAATTTAAGATTGAATGACGTAAATATACGATTATCCTATTTTAAATAGCACGATATAAAGGGACGTCATCATGGGAAAACTCAATAAAACAGAAAGAGAATGGCAAAGAGAGTTATCACCAGACGAGTTTCGCATTACGCGACAAAAGGGGACGGAGCCAGCATTTACCGGTAAGTATTGGAATACCAAGCAGGCAGGGACTTATCTTTGCCGTTGCTGTGGGACAGAATTATTCTCTTCCGAAACTAAATATGACAGTGGTAGTGGCTGGCCAAGTTTTTATCGCCCTGTAAATAGTTCGGTCATTGAAGAACATCAGGATTCGACGCATGGTATGGTCAGAACTGAAATTGTTTGCCATCATTGTGGCGCACATTTAGGCCATGTTTTTGAGGACGGTCCACAACCTACAGGATTGCGCTATTGCGTAAATTCAGCTTCTTTAGAATTAAAAACACAAGAAAAAAGTGACGAGGAAACCTATCCATGACCAACATTTATCAGTTTGAGGCTGAGTTGTTAGATGGAAAAAATAAATCATTTGCCGATTATCAAGGTAAAGTTTTATTAATTGTAAATACCGCAAGTAAATGCGGTTTTACTCCCCAGTTTGCAGGTCTTGAAAAGTTGTATGAAAAATACAAGGATCAGGGATTTGAGGTATTGGGCTTTCCCTGTAACCAGTTTGGTGGGCAAGATCCGGGTTCCAATGAACAGATTGGTGCATTCTGCCAAAAAAATTACGGCGTGAGTTTCCCGATGTTTGCCAAAGTGGATGTAAAAGGGCCTGAAGCCCATATTTTATTCCGCTATTTGACCAATAACAGCAAGGGAATTTTAGGCAATGGCATTAAATGGAATTTTACCAAATTCTTGATTGGCAAAGATGGCAAGGTGCTCAATCGTTTTGCACCCACCACTAAACCTGAAGAGCTGGAAAGTGAAATTGAAGCAGCTTTAGCGCAGTAAGCTGGAATAATAGAAAATAAATAAAATAGGGCGATTCATGAATCGCCCTATTTTATTTTACAGGCTTAGAAATCTATTTCATTTTCACAAATGCAATCAACAGGTCATTTAATCCATACACTATAAGCCAATCATCCACTGGTGAAACAGTGGATGATGCTTGATCTTATTGTCTCTTTAATTCATTAAAGAATGGCTTTAAGACGCTGAATGGCTTGTTCACATTGTGCGATATCGGCGACCAATGCCATACGGACATGATTTTCACCCGGATTGCCTTGTTCGGTATCACGTGACAGATAACGGCCAGGCAGAACTTTAATATGGGCTTTTTCCATCAGCATTTTGGCAAAAGTTTCATCATTGTCTACTTTTAACCAGTAATAGAAACCTGCATCCGGTTTTTTCAGTGGCAGTAAATGTCCCAGTTCATTTTGAAATAATTCAAATTTGGCACGGTATAACTTACGGTTTTCTTCTACATGCACTTCATCATCCCATGCCGCGATTGACGCCAGCTGGTGCTGAACCGGCATGGCAGCACCATGATAGGTACGGTATTGTAAATATGGTTTCAGTAAAGTGGCATCACCGGCAACAAAGCCGGAACGCATACCCGGCAGGTTTGAACGCTTAGACAGGGAGTGGAACACCACACAGTTTTTGTAATCATCACGGCCGATTTCAGCACAGACTTCAAGCAAGCCTACTGGTGCCTCATCAAACCAGAGTTCTGAATAGCATTCATCTGAGGCAATGACAAAATTGTACTGGTCTGAAAGTGCGATCAGTTTTTTAAATTGCTCTTTTGACAATACTGCACCAGTCGGGTTGCCTGGGGTACAGACAAATAGCAATGCAGTTTTTTCCCACACTTCTGCAGGAACCGCATCAAAATCACCCAGATAGTTATTTTCTTCTGTGCAATTAATGAAGTAAGGTTTGGCACCCGCAAGCAAGGTTGCACCTTCATAAATTTGATAGAAAGGATTTGGCATCACCACATAAGGGGTATCTTCACGGTTCACTAAAGCCTGAACAAAAGAAAAAATGGCTTCACGAGTTCCAGAAACTGGCAATACATTGCTCTCTGCACTGATGCTATTGAGCTTGAAGCGACGTGTGAGCCAGTTGGCAATGCTTTGACGTAATTCAGGTAAGCCTTTGCTGTTCGGGTAAGTCGATAAATGCTGGAAGTTGTCAATAATGGCCTGTTTTACAAACTCGGGTGCCGGATGCTTTGGCTCACCAATTGATAAGGCAATAAGGGGTAAATCTGCAGTTTGGATATCCTGAAAAAGCTTATTTAACTTTTCAAAAGGATAAGGATGCAATAATGACAAACTTGAGTTCATGAAATCGATACCGCGTAAATTTAAGTTAGTGGTGACCAGAGACTAGACTTGAGGCTTCATCCAGAGCTGACTTCAATTGGGCAGCAAAAATTTCAGCTTCTGAATCAGTCATTGGCTTACCATCTTTTTTGGTGACAAAGAAAATATCTTCTGCACGCTCACCCAAGGTAGCAATTCTAGCAGAATGAATATCTAAACCCTGCATCATAAATAAACCACCTACTTTAGCAAGTAAACCCGGATGGTCGAGCGTTGCAATTTCAACCATGTTTTGCTGTAAAGCGGCATTCAGGGTGATATCCACGGTATTTTCAATATCAAAATGGCGTAATTGGCGTGGAATACGACGTTGCATTAAGCCCGGGTATTTATCTGACTCGCTTAACGCCTTGACCAAAGCATCAATAACCGTCTGTTCACGCTCAGGGTCGGTCAGCAAGGTACCAAAACGATCTAACACCACATAGGTGTCCAGACTAAAGGCCGTTGATGCGGTGATAATCCGTGCATCCTGAACGTCCAGATTCATCCGGTCCAAAATGGCAACGGTGGTGGCAAATAGATTCGGTTGATCCTGAGTGTAAATAAAGATCTGTACCGCATCTTGTGCCGACTGGCGATGGGCACGCATCAAGACCAGAGGTTCGGTGTTGTTGCCATGCTGCAATATGGCACGGGTATGCCAGGCAATTTCATCGGCTGATTCTTTAATAAAATATTCATCGCCCAGTTCTTGCCAGACTTTTTCGACATTGGCCAGAGAGAAGTCATTGACCAATAATTCACTGGCAGCAAATTTGGTGTCTTCAATCAGCATTTGATAATCCACCGGATGTCCAAGACCGGTACGAATCACATCCCGTGCATGGGTATAAAGCTGACGCATTAAGGAAGCACGCCAGGTATTCCAGAGTTTGGGATTGGTCGCGTTAATATCTGCAACAGTTAAGGTATACAGATAATCCAGATGCTCCATATCACCGAGTTTTTCAGCAAAATCTTGAACTACATCCGGATCGGAAATATCTTTTTTCTGTGCAGTCATGGACATCAGTAAATGACTTTGAATCAGCCAGGCCACCAGATTGCATTCACGTTCGGTAAAGCCATGTTTCCGGCAGAATGCAATCGCATCTTCTGCACCCAGTTCACTATGGTCACCGCCACGGCCTTTGGCGATGTCATGGAACAGGGCTGCCAGATAAACAATGTCGCGACGGCGAAGGCGTTGGAACACTGAACTGACCACCGGGAAATCTTTGGCAAATTCAGGTTCTTTAAAGCGGTTTAAATTACGCAGCAATAACAGGGTATGGGCATCTACGGTATAGATGTGGAACAGGTCATATTGCATCAGTCCCATAATTTGCCCAAAGGCCGGAATATAATTGCCGAGCACGCCATAACGTTTCATCGCCACCAGCGTATCATACAGGCGATGCGGTGAACGGATGATCGCCATAAACAGGGCTTGGTGTTCGGGATTATCGCGATAATCTTGATTGATGCGTTTGGCTGCAAGGGTGAGCAGACGTAAAGTGCGGGCACGGATGCCTTCAATTTCAGGGCGATTTGCCAATAAATAGAAGATTTCCAGGATTGCACTGGGACGTTCCGAGAAAATTTTATGATGCTGTACCGCCAGTTTGCCATCGACCAGTTTGAAATTTTCGTTAATTTCTTCAATTTTACGTTCGTAGTTGGGCAAACGTGGGGTAATCACAGATTCATTAAAGTAAGCCAGCAGCATTTCATTTAAGGTGGATACCTGCTGTGCGCTACGATAATAACGCTTCATGAATTGTTCAATCGGATAATTCGGCGATTTATCTTCTTCACGTGTATAGCCAAACAGGGCCGCAATATCACGCTGATAATCGAACAATAAGCGGTTTTCATCGCGTTTGGTGAGGCGGTGCAGATGATGACGGATTTCCCATAAAAAGCTTTCAGCTTCTTCTAGCACACCCAGTTCGAACTCTGAAATAAAGCCTAAATGCACTAGGTCATAAATACGGTTGACCCGGAAGTGACGTTTGGCAATCCAGCCAATCTGGTTGATATCGCGGATGCCTCCCGGCGCATTTTTAATGTCCGGTTCCAGATTGCTTTCGGTATTGTTGTGCTGAGCATAGCGCTTTGCCTGCTCATCCATTTTGGCATCAAAAAAGGTTTTATCGGTCCAGGTTTGCGAAACAATACGGCGTGGCCATTTGGCCAAATGCCGGTTACCACTAATTAAACGCGATTCAATCAGCGCAGTCGCGACGGTCAAATCATTGGTGGCCTGTTCCACACATTCGTAAATGGTGCGTACACTAATACCGGGTTTGAAATTACCGACATCCCAAAGCGAGGAGATAAAAGTAGAAATCAGTTTTTCCTGCTCGGCAGTAATATCATTTTCCGATAAAATCATGATATCGACATCGGAATAAGGCAGCATTTCCCGACGGCCATAACCACCCACGGCAAACAGGCCCAGATCGGTCTGGTCAAGTTCAGCATGTCTCCAGAGAAACTCCAGGGCTTCATCAATCAAATGGGAGCGGGCCAGGATAATTTCCCGGATTGACTGTCCATTTTCAAAACTTTCCTGAAGCTGATTTTCAACATCGGTGCGCCATTGATTGATCGCCTGAATGTCATGGTTACTTTTAACGTAATTCAGCAGTGGAGAAGTATTGATCATGAACAGTGGTCCGTTAATAAGGTTACAAGTTTAGTTTTGTTGAACACTGACTTGAGACGCAGTCTCTAGTGCAAGTTTACGTGCCTGATCTGTTGTTTCAGCACGTGCAGTTGCGACCCCCATACGACGACGTTTAAAACCTTCGGGTTTACCAAAAAGGCGTAAATCGGTGTTTGGGTTGGCTAAAGCAAGATTTAAGCCAGAAAAAGACAAATTGCGATCATCAACGCCTGCATAAATGACGGCACTGGCTGCAACACTATGACGAGATGTATTTACCGGCAGACCTAAAATGGCACGTGCATGTAATTCAAATTCGCTCTGGAATTGCGATGCAAGGGTAACAAGCCCTGTGTCATGCGGACGTGGAGATACTTCACTAAACCATACTTTATCGCCTTTGACAAACAGTTCCACGCCGAAAATACCGCAGCCGCCTAAAGCAGCCGTGACTTTATGTGCAATGCGCTTAGCTTCTTCTAAAGCCACTGGAGTCATGGCCTGAGGTTGCCAGCTTTCGACATAATCGCCAGAGTCCTGACGGTGTCCAATCGCGTCGCAGTATTGGGTTTCGATTTCACCTGTTTCAGCATTTTTGGCACGAACTGTGAGCAAGGTAATTTCAAAGTCAAAATCGATTTGTGATTCCACAATCACTTTACCCTGATTGACCCGGCCACCGGTTTGCGCATATTCCCAGGCCTCATCGACTTCATCAAAGTTCTTAACTCGTGATTGTCCCTTGCCGGAAGAAGACATTACCGGTTTAACAAAGTTGGGATAGCCAATGTCATCACAGGCTGCACGGAATGATTCAATCGAGTCGGCAAAACGGTAAGCTGAGCTCGGCAAGCCCAGTTCTTCTGCTGCCAGACGGCGAATGCCTTCGCGGTTCATGGTCAGGTTGACGGCTTTTGCTGAAGGAATCACGGTGGCAATATTTTGTTGTTCGATTTCAACCAGAACCTGAGTTGCGATGGCTTCAATTTCGGGCACAATCAGATTGGGTTTGATTTTTTCAATCAGTTGTTTGAGTTCTTCGGCATCTGCCATATTCAAGGTATAAGCATAATGTGCAACTTGCATGGCAGGAGCATGGTCATAACGGTCTGCTGCATGAACTTCTACACCTAAACGTTGCAAAGAAATCACCACTTCTTTACCTAGCTCTCCTGAACCTAATAACAAAACTTTAAAGGCAGAAGCTTGAAGGGGAGTACCAATAGTCACGCTCATGTAAATCATCCATGCTTGATTTTATGGACTTTTAGCATAGCAGAACTGATTGGTGAATTAAGCCCGGATTCACATAAAATAATGATATTGTCCAACAATTTTATTTATAAAGTGATCTCTAGCCTTAATTTTAACTCCCGCTAAGTCGCCCCTTTAAAAAGAGGAGACTTTTAAAACACTTAGAAGGAAACGGGCAGATAAGTGTAAATCAAACCATAGGTCAAGGCGGCGGTTAAAGTCGCCGGGACAATCTTCTTAAACTTAAAATAGAGCCCGGTTAAGGTCAGGAAACCTACAAGCATGGCGAAGCTTTTATTGGGGCTTTCCATCAAGGGGGGGAGAGTTGCCACCACCAGCATGGAACTGATCGCGGCAATGCCAATACTGCCTAAAGCTATTCTGATCCAGACTGAGCCACGCTTTTGAGAATTTTGCTGATGTTTTTGAATGACATAAAAAGGACCAAAACGCGAAGCAAAATTGGCAATGCCGACAATGATCCCGACCAGAATAATTTCAAGATTCATGGGCTTCTCCCAATGCATCATCATGCTGTTTTAAAACATAGTGTTTAAATAGGCCAGCCAAAATACCGGATAAGATACCAATAAAAATGGCTGCTGACAAATTAATGAAATAGCAGGCAATCGCGGAAACAATTAAACAGACCGTGACAATAAAGGTATGTTTCTTTTCAAAGGCAGCGAGCAGGAAGCTGAGGAATAAGGCTGGCAGCAAGAAATCCAGCGCGGCTTGTAAAAACTGCGGTAAGGCACTGACCTGGTCGGCAAACAATCCACCCAGGAAAGAACCTAAAGCCCAGGACATCCAGCTAAACAGGCTCAAGCCCAGCATCCAGGACTCTGACCATTCCTGACGGCGTTGTGACAGTTTAATCATGCCCGAGGCAAACACTTCATCGGTCAGGCCCCAAGCCCAGACGGCAGTTTTCTTTAAATTCAGCTTGTCCTGAATCAGGTTTTGCAAGGCCGGACCGTAAAGTACATGACGAATATCTAACGCAATCACGGTGAGGGCAGTCATCCATATAGATGTACCACTACCCAGTAAAGCCACGACCAGAAACTGGCTGGCACCGGCATACATGGAGCAGGATAGAAATAGTGCTTCCCAAGAGCTAAAACCGAACTGGCTGGCCGAAACACCAAAAGCAAATGAAACAGGAAGATAAGTAAAAATAATGGCTTGGCTGTCTTTAGCACCTTGCCAAAAGCCGGCAGCTTGAACTGGAGGGATTTTGTGCTCAGACACGACACACCTTTGCGGGAGAGTTGAACAACAGGTCAAATGATGATTGAGTATTGTACTCGAATTCACTAGCATAGTGCCGAATTGTTTATCTAAGCGAGCCTGATATGAGGATGTTGAAGACGCGTGGAATGCTGATTGTTTCTTTATTATGCAGTAGTGTTTTGCTACAGGCTTGTGGAAATGACAGTAAGAATACTGAAAAACCTGAAATTAAGCCGGCACCCAAGCTGACCAATGATGCCACCACTTATGCCAACGAAGCCTGGAAATTCATTAATCAGGTGGATGGTTTGGTCTATGCCAAAAAACTGGATGTATTGGAAGAACAGGTCCGTAAACCTGCACGCAAGCTCAGCACGGATTGGCGCATTAATGTCAAAATGACTGATTCCGTGACTGAAGGTAAATATGCGCTCTGCCGTAAAGCCCTGACCAGTCTGGAAATCTGGGCGCGTGAGACGATGGATCAATCTAGCTCAGTGGCCCAGAAACAGGCCGATTACGAACGTGATAAACAGCAATGTAAGGATGCGATTGAGCATCCGCAGCTGGGCAATACCGATCCGAAAAAGGTCGGAGTTTAAAAAATAAAAACGGGGCAAAGGCCTCGTTTTTTTATGCCTTAAATGTCATGGTATTTTCTTTTTGTTATAGTTTTAAAGAATGAGTAAGAGAATAAAACGATAATCTGATAAATATATAGAATTATCTTAAAATGATAAATTATGTATAATAATTTGTGTTTTTATGATGAAAAATTCAATTTAATTCTAAATGTATTTAACTTTAGTAACGATCAGGAGTAATAATGATGTTAAATAAAGTGTTTTTATCTATAAGTATAGCTGTCGTTATAAGTGCTTTGAGTAGTGTTGCCACAGCTGCAGAGCCGCTACAAGCCATCCAGTCATCATCGGACAATGAATATGAAGTTGCGCCATGCACCAATGGTTTTGATGATGTCAATGTGTGCCAATTACGTTCATAAGCACGATGTGTAAAATAAATCCATCATCAGGCAAGTTATTCACCTGTCATGCTTGGCCATAAAATGGCTTATGCTGCAACGGTATACATCTCTGAATTATTTTCATAGTTTAAAATTTCATTCATCTTCCGATTTAAGTATTGGGAAAGGCATGCGCGATGCGATGCAGTTCCGCTACATCCAAAATTTCAATTTTCTTAAAAGATACGCACAAAATATTTTGCTGTTCCAACGCTTGTAGTTCCTGATTGATGGTTTGTCGGGAGCAGGTCAGCATTTGTGCCAGTTGTTCCTGGGATAAATGAATGACATTGTTTTCAATACTTAAATGATTGCCATAGCCATTTAAAATAAACATCAGGCGTTGTGCCAAACGCTGGCTGATGCTTTGCGTTTGAATGGAAATCAGTTCTAAAAAAGCAAAGCGCAATTTTTGACTGGTCAGTTGCGCAATGTGATACCAAAAAACTGGATGTTGTTGCAGCAGGGATTGTAGTGCGGTACTCGGTATATGCAGGAGCAGGCTTTTTTGCGTTGCAATCGCATCGTGCGAACGGGGCTGGGCATCCACCAGCGAGATTTCGCCAAACCACATAACCGGTTCAACAATGGCAGCCACCGATTCCTTGCCATGAATGTCAATATAACCTAGGCGAACCGCACCTTCTAAAACGGCATAGATCCCATTAAATATATCTCCTGAACGGAAGATGCTTTGTTCCTTGTCAAAACGCTGCTGCACAGCACAGTTCACAATAAAATCCTTAAATACCGCAGGCAATTGTGCAAACCAGATATTCTGCTCTAAATGTTTAATATAAATGGGTTCGAGCATTTTTATTCCTTTTTAATCTGAGTTGTCGGCTAGCTGACAACTTGTCCTGGTATTTTTTTATATAGTGAAATGAAAATATAAGTCTAACAAGGAAGACGGTCATGACCAAATTAGAACAATTACTGAGCCAGTATGCCGCCTATCATCTGGACCAGAAAAATATTTATACCCATTTTGTGGGTATTCCATTGATTGTATTTTCAATCATGTGTCTGACTGCACATGCCGGTGTGGTCATTTCAGGTGTCGAGCTGACTTTGGCTTTAGGATTACTACTGGCAAGTATAGTGTATTATCTCAGTCTGGACCGTATCTTTGGCCTGATCATGTTGCTCATCTATGCGCTTGCTTATCCATCTGCTTACAGGATTGCGCAGCTGGATACGACGGTCTGGTTAAGCTTGAGTATTGGCATTTTTGTGGTGGGATGGGTATTCCAGTTTGTGGGCCATTTTTATGAAAAGAAAAAACCGGCTTTTATGGATGATGTGATTGGTCTGGCGATCGGCCCTTTATTTGTCTTGGCTGAAATGGTGTTTATGTTCGGGTTTCGGAAAGAGCTGGAGCAACGTATGCTGGCAGAAGCTCGTAAGCAACGCGCTGTAATGGATGCCAAGACCGTGAATCTGAACTGAAAACAGCTCTAAATAAAAAAGCCAGCATCATGCTGGCTTTAAACTGTTTTGAAACGTCAGAATGGTTTAAACGTTAAAACGGAAGTGCAGCACGTCACCGTCCTGAACCACATAAGTCTTACCTTCCAAACGCCATTTACCGGCTTCTTTCGCGCCAGCTTCGCCGTTGTATTGCACGAAGTCATCATAAGCAATACATTCAGCGCGGATAAAGCCTTTTTCGAAGTCAGTATGAATCACACCCGCTGCTTGAGGCGCAGTAGCACCGACTTTGACGGTCCAGGCACGAACTTCCTGCACACCCGCAGTAAAGTAAGTCTGTAAGCCAAGCAGGCTGTAACCGGCACGAATCACGATGTTCAGGCCTGGTTCTTCCATGCCCATTGCTTCTAAAAATTCAGCGCGGTCTTCATCTTCAAGCAATGAAATTTCAGCTTCAATCTGGTTGCACAGCGGAACCACAATGGCATTTTCTTCAGCGGCCAATTTTTTAACCGCTTCCAGATGAGGGTTGTTTTCAAAACCATCTTCAGCCACGTTGGCAATATACATGGTTGGTTTTAAAGTCATTAAACCGAAACCACGTACCAGTTTGCGTTCATCATCATCCAGATTGGCTGCACGGGCAGGTTTACCTTCATCCAGTAAAGGCAAAATTTTGTCTAGTACCGCTTTAGTGGCAACAGCATCTTTGTCGCCCCCTTTTGCAGATTTAGCCAAACGCGTTACGGCTTTGGTCACAGTTTCCAGATCAGCCAGTGCAAGTTCGGTATTGATGGTTGCAATATCATCCAGAGGATCAATCTTACCGTTTACATGAATCACGTTTTCATCTTCAAAACAGCGAACCACGTGAGCAATGGCATCTGTTTCACGGATGTTGGCCAGGAACTGGTTACCCAAACCTTCACCTTTAGATGCACCGGCAACCAGACCGGCAATATCCACAAATTCCATCGTGGTTGGAAGCACGCGTTGTGGTTTAACGATTTCCGCAAGTTTGTCCATGCGCAGGTCAGGTACAGGAACAATACCGGTGTTTGGTTCGATGGTACAGAACGGGAAATTTTCTGCAGCAATAGCAGCTTTAGTCAATGCATTGAAAAGTGTAGATTTACCAACGTTCGGCAAGCCGACAATACCGCAATTAAAACCCATGAAATGACTCACAACGTGTTATTTAAAAATTGCCGCTGATTTTACATGAAAGCCATGACAAAGTCAGGTCATGGCTGGATGCTTTGTTGAAAACTCATAAAATGGATAGGGATTTAAATTTTGCGTTTATCCAGTTGGCTGGAGATGGAATCGCCCGTGGCCTGAACCAGCATGACCAGAATCACCAGCACGACAATCACGGCCAGCATAATCTGCATGTCAAAACGCTGATAACCATATCGGTAGGCAATATCGCCTAAACCACCTGCGCCAATGGCACCAGCAATCGCCGATGAGTTGATCATGGTCACCAAAGTCACGGTAAAGCCTGCCACAATCCCGGGCAGCGCTTCAGGTAGCAGCACATGCCAGATGATCTGCTTGCGGTTACAGCCAATCGCTTGGGCGGCTTCAATCAGACCCTGATCGACCTCGCGTAAACTGACTTCTGCAATGCGGGCAAAGAAAGGTGTGGCTGCCAAGGTTAAAGGCACTACCGCAGCCCAGACCCCATAACTGGTGCCGACAATCCAGCGGGTCAATGGAATGAGTGCTACCATTAAAATTAAAAACGGTACTGAACGGGTAATGTTAACTACCCAGCCTAAAGCGTGATTGACGCTTTTGGAAGGATAGATGCCATGTTCGGCAGTACTGACTAAAATGACAGCGATAGGCAAGCCAATGATAAAGGCAACCAGGGCGGATACCCCCACCATCAATAAGGTGTCAATGGTGCCGCTAAGTAATAAATCAATGAGCTGGTCGTGCATAGCCAATGACCTCAATCTGTGCAATGTACTGTTTTAATTTCTGCTGGAGTAGTGTGGTATCTACATGTAGATCGGGAATTGCCACAATAAAACTGCCAACCAGATGGTTCTGGATGCTATCGATATGACTTTGATAGAGATGAACCGATGTTTCAAATTGCTCGAAAATCACTTTCAAATCTGGTGAATGCTGAACACTGGAGGCATAACGCAGTTTTAAAATGCTATGTGAACTGTCGGCAATAATCTCTGGCGTTAGCGAAAAAGGCAATTCCAGCTGTTCCAGATTTAGCAATTCCTGAGTAATCTGCTGCTGTGGATTAGAAAAGACCGACCACACTTCACCCGCTTCAACAATTTCACCATGTTCAATCACCACCACCTGATCGCAAATTTCACGAATGACCTGCATTTCATGAGTAATCAGCACAATGGTGATGCCGAGTTTCTGATTGATTTCCTTGAGCAGGGACAGCACCACAGAAGTACTTTCCGGGTCCAAGGCCGAAGTAGCTTCGTCACACAGCAAAATTTCCGGATGGTGAACCAGCGCCCGGGCAATCCCGACACGCTGCTTTTGTCCGCCCGATAATTGGGACGGATAGTTGTGTGCTTTTTCACTCAAACCGACCAGTTGCAAGACTTCATTGACCCGAGCTTCAATCTCATCTTTGTTATAGTTGGCGACTTTGAGGGGTAGGGCAACATTTTCCCATACGGTCTTGGCCGACATTAAATTAAAGTGCTGGAAGATCATGCCAATACGCTGACGCAACCGGATCAGTTCAGCATGTTTTAGTTCAGCCAGATCTTGCTGGTGAATGTGAATATGACCTTCACTGATCTGTTCCAGACCATTTAAGGTGCGCAGCAAGGAAGATTTGCCTGCACCACTTTTGCCGATAATCCCGAAGATTTTTCCTTCAGGAATATCCAGGTTGATGTTTTTCAAGGCATGTACCGATTTACCCTGTACTTCATAATATTTGTTCAGGTTTCTGATCTTGATATGCGGGACGGAAAAGTCCACCTGAGAACCAAAACTCACCATAGTATTCACCTTATTTCCAGCCTTCAAACCACATGCCCGTACCAAAATCCCGGTCTAAAATTGTTTTTACTTTTGCAGAGTTCTGGAAAGCTTTGACAAAGGTTTCGAGTTTTTTATCGTGATCGACATAATCTTTTCGGGTCACAAAAAGAATGGCGTATTTCTTGTCCACCGGGTCTAAAAACAGGGCACTGTGAGGATCGGCTTTTTTCGCCATATTTAAATAATGCGGAAAACCAAAAATCAAATCGGCATCGTCATAGGCCAGAGCCGTTTGCGGACCTTCCACTTCTAAAAATTTAAGCTGTTTTGGATTGGCCACAATATCTTGCAGGGTTGACAGCTCATTATGGATATCTCTGATTTGAATCAGACCTGCACGATGCAGCAAAATTAATGCACGAGCCGAGTTCACAGGATCACTGGGAATCACCACACGTGCATTTTGTGGCAAGGCCTCTAAGGATTTATATTGCTTGGAATACAAACCGACATGGCTGCCACTGCCTATGCCAAAAGCATGCAGGTCATAACGGGTCTGTTGAATCGCATTCTTTAAAAACACGCTTTGCTGGAAAAAGTTGGCATCAATGTCGCCATTTTGTACCGCAACATTGGGAGCCTGCCAGTCTGAAAACTCCACCAGTTTGACATGAATGCCGTCTTTCTCTACTTCTTTTGCAACTGTCTGTAATAGTTCTGCATAAGGCGGACTAATACCAATCGTCAGGACATTATCCTGTTGCGGGTTTTTCACATAACGATAGGTTATTAATCCTGCAATGATGACAAGGACAGTGAGACCCAGCAGCAGTTTTTTAAGGTTCAGTTTGGAAACTTGAGACATGATTTAACCCCTTATTTCCAGCCCGGGAACCAGAGTTTGGCACCGAAATCTGCATCCAAAGCTTGTTTCACTTTTGGTGAGTTTTGATAGATCTCGACAAATTTTTTCAGCTTGTCGTTTTTATCTTGGTAATCCTCACGCACGGCAAACAGGATGGCATAACGGTTGTCCTTGTTAGAGTCAAATAATAGTGCCTGTTCGGGATCAGCGGTTTTGGCTAAACGCAAGTAGTGCGGATAACCAAAAGCCAGGTCGACCTCATCAATGGCACGTGCGGTTTGTGGACCTTCGACTTCAACAAACTGCAAGTTTTTCGGATTGCTTGCGATGTCTTTCAGGTTAGACAGATGGTTTTTAGGGTCTTTCAGGGTGATCAGTTTTGCCTGTTGCAATAAAAGTAGAGCACGGCCTTGGTTTACAGGGTCGTTTGGAACCACAACTTTCGCGCCATCTTTTAACTCATCAAAGCTTTTGATTTTTTTGGAATACAAACCCACATGCGTGGCTGCACCTTTGGCAAAGGCTTTGATTTTAAAGTCGGTTTCTTTTTTGGCATTATCCAAAAAGGGTTGATGCTGGAAGAAATTGGCATCAATATCACCGTGATTCAGGGTAATGTTGGGCGTATTCCAGTCGGAAAATTCCACCAGTTTCACATTCAGGCCTTGCTGTTTGGCCTCGACTGCTGCCACCTGTAAAGGCTTGGCAAATGAAGGGCTAATGCCAATCACCAGTTCATCCGAAGCGGCTTTTTTTTGTTGATTCCAGACCACCAGTCCAATAATGACTGCGGTAATAATCACCCCGATAATGGTCAGTTTGGTTTTTGCTGTTTGTGCCATGTTGCACCTCAAAATTTATGCGGATTGTTTTTGCTTTAAGTTAGAGTTCGAAGTTGAGGCGGAGCTTGGACATCGAAATTGCTGAACTGGGTGTGAGGTCGACAGTCGGTTGCCTTGATTAAACAGTTTGTGTCTTAAACTGCCGTGTTCGTAGGCTGTTTTATAACGGCCACGCTGCTGCAATTCAGGAATCACCAGACGGATAAAGTCATGGTGTGACTCAGGGGCAACGGTGCGGGTCAGGTTAAAGCCATCAATACCGGTTTCATCGATCAGCTGAATCAGTTTTTCAGCCACAGTTGCACCACTCCCGACAATCAGGGGATAACGACCACCTAATACATGCTGAGCTTTTAAATCATTTTTGCTGATGTGCTGTTCTTTAAATTTATTGTTGACTGATGCAATGCTGTTGGTCTTTTGGTAAGGGATCGCTTCATCATCGTCAAATTTGGACAGGTCAATGCCGACAGAACTGGAGAAGTGCGCCAAACCTGCTTCAGGACTGGCATAAGCGCGATATTCATCCAGCTTTTGCTGTGCCAGTTCATCAGTTTCCGCAGTCACCACGGTAATGCCGACAAAGATTTTAATATCTTCAGGATGACGTCCTTGATCGGCAGCTTGCTGACGAATCTGATCGACCTGCTTTTTGATTTTTGCAGGCTGATCACCGCCAATAAACATGCCTTCCGCATGTTGGGTGGCAAATGCCATTCCACGCGGTGAAGCACCTGCCTGAAATAACACCGGGGTGCGCTGAATGGAAGGGGAAACTTGAAACACGCCCTGGCTTTGGTAAAACTGTCCCTGATGATTGACCTGATGTACTTTGGCAGGGTCGGTAAATATCCGGTTTTTCTTGTCTTTTACAACGGCTTCATCTTCCCAGGAACCTTCCCAGAATTTATAGCAAAGTTGTACAAACTCTTCGGCTTGCTCATAGCGCAGGTCATGGTCTTTTAAGCCTTTTTCACCAATTAATCGCTGTGCGCTGTCCAGATACCCAGTGACAATATTCCAGCCAATACGGCCCTGAGTCAGGTGGTCCAGACTGGCGAAACGGCGGGCAAACTGATAAGGCGACTCATAACTTAAATTGACTGTGACCCCAAAGCCGAGATGCTGGGTCACCGCTGCCATGGCAGAAACCAGAGTACTGGGGTCATGACTCGGCAACTGAATTGATTCTTTTAACGTCAGGTCAATATTGTTTTGATAGACATCATACACCCCGGTAATGTCGGCAATGAACAGGCCGTCAAACAGGCCGTGTTCCAGGGTTTGGGCTAAATCTGTCCAGTAGCTCAGCTCATTAAAACGCTGCGACTCATCACGCGGATGGGTCCATAATCCGTGATTGATATGGCCGACACAGTTCATATCAAAAGCATTTAACAAGATTTTCTTGGGTACAGATTGTGATGCTGTTGTCATTACAATGTCCCTCGGCGCGGTGGCAATACGCCATTTAAAATATGATTGGCTATGAAATAATATTTCCAGCGCGAAGCATCATGCAGCGTGTGCACGCGGGCATTGCGCCAGAAGCGGTCCAGACCATCTTCGCGTTGGCTACCACGGCTACCGGCCAGTTCAATCAGTTTGGATGATGCTTTTAAGGCAGTTTCGGTACTGTGTGCACGTACTTTGGCCACATCTAATGATGCTTTGGCGATATTTTCTGCGGTCGGTGCGGGTCTGGCGGCATCAATTGAACGGGCGGCCTGTTTCAGTAAAACTTCAGAGGCACGTACATCGGCGACAATCCGTCCCAGTTCGAACTTTGTCAGTGGGTCATCGGTGGCTTGATCTACGCCAGAATCAATCCACGGACGGGCCTGACGCACACGGTTTAAAGTTTCTTCAAAGGCGGCACGGGCAATACCGGTTTCAATAGAGGCATGCAGCAATTGCGCAAACGGGCCGGAGATGGTTGGCTCTGAATAGGCAATATCAAATGGCACTACATCTTCAGCCAGCACTTGCACATTATTGAATTTCACTGTGCCGCTGCCTGTGGTACGTTGCCCGAAACCACTCCAGTCATCGATTAAAGTCAAACCTTGGCTATTACGCGGAACAAAAGCTAGGAACTGCTGATCTTGTTCATCGACCACCAGTGTTGGAATGCGATGGGCAAATAAACTGCCGGTGCAATAAAACTTTTCGCCATTAATCACATAGCCCTGATCAGTTTTGCGTATCGCGGTTTGACGCTGTGCAGCAGTTTTGGTTTTAAACTCGGCCAGGGCATTGCCAAAACGCGCACCTTTTAGCACTTCGCTATAGAGTTTTTGTTTTTGCTGTTCGGTGCCGCTATTGCGCAGGATCTCCAGGCCATAAAAATGATTTTGCGGAATCTGGCCAATGGAACCATCTACACCACTCATCAGTGCAATCACTTGCGCTACGGTATAGCTAGAGACCTCTGCACCACCATACTGTTTTGGGACGGTAATGGCCCAGAGTCCAGACTGGCTATAGGCTTCGATTTCTTCAAAAGGCAGAATGCGCTCGGCATCGCGCTGAATGGCTCCAGCTTTGAACTGTTGCGCTAGATTGCGTGCAATTTCCAGCGCTTCTGCATCGGATTGAATAATATGTGCATGCGCCAATTGCTCGGGATGAAATGAAATAATGTTTTGATATGAAGTCATGACAAATATCCTTAAATCCAGGCGTGGCGGGCAGGGAGGGTGTGATTGAGGTAATAATCCCCAAGCGCATGCAATTTCCAGCGCACCGGATCATGCAGGGTATGCACACGGGCATTGCGCCAGTGCTGGTCCAGGTTGTGCTGACTCAGACTGGAACGGCTACCGCCAAGTTCCAGTAATTTTTCCGAGATATGCAGTGCAGCATCATTGGCATAAATCTTGGCTTCAGCGACTAAAATAGAGGCTTTGGCCGCCTGTTCATCAGTGACTGATTCAAGCCGATCCAGTTCATCCAGATATTCAGCTGCTTCATCAAGCAGCAAAATGGCAGCATCCAATAGCACCGCAGACTTGCCGACTTCCTGCAAGGTATAGTGTTCAAAGCTGGCTTTTTCCACTTGTGCATCGACAATCGGGCGTGCTTTATGCACCGCCGTCACGGTATCAGCAAAGGCCGCTTCAGCAATACCGACATCAATGGCAACCTGTAATAACTGTGAATACGCGCCGCGGTAATTGGGCTGACTGGAAAGCAGGCGTTCATCAAAAATCAGTAGCGGATCAACTTCAACATGCTCAAGTCTAACTGTGCCACTTGAAGTGGTACGCTGCCCAAAGCCATTCCAGTTATCAATCACTTTCACGCCTTTGGCCTGAGCATTGACGATAGTCAGTACTACATAACCTTCTGGATGAATAGCTTTAATCGCGAGCCAGTGAGCAAAACTGCTGCCCGTTGAATAGAATTTTTCGCCGTCGACAAAATAACGCCCATTTTCAAAAGTTAATGTGGTTGCCAGGGTTTTGGTATCTTTGGTATTACGTTCCGGCCCACCATTGGCTAAGCGTTTACCTTGTAAAATTTCTTGATAAATAAACTGTTTTTGCTGCTCTGTACCCATCATTTGGATCATATTCAACAGCGCAATCTGATTTTGTGGGATTTGTCCTACACTGGAATCGGCCTTATTCAGAATGCGGAATACATGTGCCAATGTTTTATTGGAAACGAAAGCACCACCAAATTGCTTTGGAATACGAATACCACCTAAGCCTTTCTGGCTGAATAGATCAATTTCAGCAAAAGGCAATAAACGCTGTTGATCACGTTCATTGCGACCTTCCAAAGCAAAATCTGCGACATGATACGCAGCATGAATAGCTTCAAGATCGTTTTCAATTACATGAACATTTTCAGAAATTAAACGAGACATAATGACACCTTAAATCGATATCAGAACGCTACAAGTAATTCAGTTCAAAATTAAGCAATTGCTTTTGCAAAGCTTATGAAAAATCCTGTTTAAGATAAAAACTGCAAGATTTTTATTTATTTTGCATATATTAAGTGTTTAAAAAACAACATGATTTGAATTTTTTTAAACATTTATTTTTTGAAGTTTATGGGTTTATATCTGCTTTAAAGATAATCAAGACAAAAAAATGTATAAAAATAAAAAGCGTATGACTAATAGTACCAAGATGATATTTTGGATAAAAAGCACATTGTAATTCCGGGATAGGGTGACTAAAGTATCCGACTGAATTAGATGGTTTTGACTTGGCAGAACTAAAAAAATAAAAGCGGAGTTTTTATGCGAATTTTATACCAGTTTCCTTTATCTCATTTTTGTGAAAAAGCGCGCTGGTTGCTCGATCATAAAGAATTGGATTATGTCGCACAAAATTTGGTGCCAGGTGTACATCGTGCTTTTGCACAGCTAAAAACAGGGCAGAACAAATTGCCTATTTTACGTGATCAAGATCTTTGGATTGCCGACTCGACTGAAATAGCTTTATATCTGGATGAGGTATATCCGGAACACTCTTTATTGCGTGCCGATCCACAACAACGTCACTTGGCTTTGGAAATCAATGGGCTTGCTAACGAACTGGGTAGACATGTGCGCCGTTGGGGGCTTGCCCATACCTTGTCGGAAAGTGAGGAATCCTTAGATATCTTAATTGGTGAAAAGGGCTATTTACGCCAGTTTGAAAAATATTCAAAACCCCTTATCAAAGCCTTGCTTTCCAAAGGCTATCAACTGAATGCAGACAAAGTGGCTGAATCTAAACAGCAGATGGATAATATCATCCAGAATTTAAATACAAGATTGATAGAGAATCATGGGCGTTATTTTGTTGGTGAACGTCTTGGCTTTGCTGATATTGCGGTCTGTTCGATGCTTGCACCAATTCTGGAAATTCCCGGGACACCTTGGGAAAAAGAACAGGGCGAAACTTTATCTGAAGAATTTCGACAGTATAAAGAATATTTAATGGCATTACCCTTGGGACAATATGTGCTGCGTATCTATCACACTGAACGGAATGCACGGGTCGATTGGCGTGGAGTTTAAAAGCCAGCGATAAAAATACGCACTCTATAGCGCGTATTATTGCAAATCAAATGACTGTATTTTTTGGTTTTGGTCGAACATCTTCCTTTTAATCTATTTCTATTCAAATATAAAAGATGAGTGATGATCCGGAGCAGGACACTTGACTGGATGAGTGTTAAATTCGATATAAGTCTTTAATATATAATTAAAATTAACATTGAGTGTTTTTTATTTTTGAGTGGCTCAGGGTGCTTTAAGCAGGCATCAAGATCTTTCTTTATGAGCTGGAAGGCTTGTGGAAAATATTTTCATAATCTTAAAATTTTGTGAAAAATAAATAATTGCTATATCACAAAGCTAATGTAATATTTTGTGTAGCTATTGATTATTGAAAAGAGTACAAAATGGAACTAGATCGTTTTGATAAACAGATTCTTGAAATATTGAGTCATGAAGATGTCAATTTGAATGAGCTTTCTGAGCGTATTAACCTCTCAGTGAGTTCGGTTCATCGACGGATCAAGCATCTGATTGAGGCCAATATCATGACCCATTTAAAGCGTGATATTAACTATGCCAAGCTGGGTTTCAGTTTACATGTGCTTTTGCAGGTGTCTTTAAATAAACATGATACAGATACTTTTGCCAAGTTTTTAGAAGAACTGGAAAGCATTCCTGAAGTCATTAAGGCTTTTTTAGTGACCGGGCAATCCGCCGACTTTATTGTCGAAGTGGTGGCTAAAGATATGGAAAATTATAGTGAAATTCTGTTAAAGCGGATTGGTAAAATTGAGCATGTGGTTGCATTACATTCCAGTTTTGTGATTAAGGAATACAAGGTATTGAATTGTAGTGGCTTACTGAACCGGGTTTGAAATTATAGTTTAGGTAGCAGTTTTATATAAAAATGCCTTTAAAGCACATAAAAAAACGCACCATCAGGTGCGTTTTTTTATGTGGAAAAAGAATTAATCATCTAATTGAGCTAACACTTCTTCTGTGAATTCAACGTTGGTATAAACGTTTTGAACATCATCCAGATCTTCAAACATATCAATCATTTTGACGATTTTTTTCGCTTGATCGATATCTGAAATTAAGGCTTTAGTTGAAGGGTTCATCACAACTTCAGCATTGTCAGATTTAAGACCGGCAGCGGCTAAAGCATCTTGAACTGTACCAAAACTTTCCGGAGTGGTAATGACCAAGATTTCATCTTCATCAACTTCAATATCTTCAGCACCTGCTTCTAAAGCCACATCCATGATTTGATCTTCTAAAGAAACATCTTCAAAAGTAATCTCACCGCGTTTAGTAAACATATAAGCAACTGAGCCAGCAGTACCTAAGTTACCATCAGTTTTAGAGAAACAGTGACGAACATCAGGCACAGTACGGTTTAAGTTATCAGTCATTGTTTCAATAATAACTGCAACACCTCCTACACCATAACCTTCATAAGTGATTTCTTTTAAATCGGCATTTTCTTCACCGCCAACACCGCGCTGGATTGCACGGTTGATGGTATCACGTGTCATATTTGCGACTAATGCTTTTTCAACGACAGCACGTAAACGTGGGTTAGACGCAACATCACCGCCGCCTAAACGGGCAGCTGTAACAATTTCACGAATGAATTTTGTGAATACTTTAGCGCGGCTCGCATCTTGTTTTGCTTTACGATGCTTAGTATTAGCCCACTTGGAATGACCCGCCATGCGAAATATGCTCCTTGTAGATTGGCCTTATGCCTATCAGATTATGCAAATTCTACCATAAGCCCTTTTTTCTTAGAAAGAGCTAGATTTTGAGTTTTTAAACAAATAGCAACTAGTTTTTAGGTTCAGGGATCACAATATCCAGTCCAACTTTTTCTCTGTAAAGCTGTTTTAACAAAGCCAGGTCGTGATTAATTTCTGTTGGATAAATCTTGCCTAAAATACCACCTTCTTTGGTTTGCGAATTGGCATACATTAAAACAATAGGTACACCAGCGGCTTTGGCAATATACCAAAAACCTGTACGGATGGGCTTTCTAGATTCACCCGTTTTGGCACGGGTCGCTTCAGGTGCAATCACCAGATTGAATTTTTCATTCTGCTGAAAATGCTCAACCATAAGTGAAACAATATCCTGATTTGCTTTTCGATCAACAGAAATTCCCCCAATAGCTTCTAATAAAGGCTTCATGGGACCTTTAAATAATTCTTTTTTAATCAGGGTATGAATTTTTATATCATAAATCTGGAATAGTGCCAGTGAAAGCACGGCATCCATCATGGATGTATGTTCAAATCCAACAATAACCTGCTTATCTTCAAGTACATCTGGTTCAACATGATATTTCCATCCTGCAAGTTTAAATGCAGATTCACCGATAAATTTTTTTAACATGAATGTAGGGGATATTTGACTATATGAAAGTTGGCTAATTTCTGCCTGTTCTTGTATGTAGTCAAGTGTTAATGAATTAAAAATAACCAAATGGATACGCATTATATGATGGATGAAATATGTGTATTAATTGCTTTTATATATTAAATCTTAAGCTTAAAGATTTAATATGTATCAAGTTATATAAAATAAGACTAAATAGTGACTATTCAGATGAAAAAATACCTATTAGACTTTTGTCGAAGATAAAATTTTTTAAACACAGGGCGCGATGTGGCCTAGGTTTAATGAGGATTGAAAAGAATGATGTATGTTTCGACTTTTCTATTAGCATTTTGTTTGTTTATGCTGGTTGTTGTATGGTCTTTAATCGAAATTCGCATTGAAGAGCAAAAAGAACGCAGTCTTTAGCAGTGATTTGCAGTCGAAGCTGGAAAAATCTTTATAGTTGGATTTTAAAAAATATTTCTTCCCAATCTAAATAAAAATTAAAGTAATACTTTTTAGGTATAAGATTTTCATCTTTTTCACATGATTTGAATTTCAAAAACGTGAGTGGATGAGGATTTAATTTTTGCATTTTTAAAAAATTATAGTCCACAATCATTCATTTAAAAGGTGTTGAATATTTAAAATTGTGTATTAATCATTCTGTTTTTTAAGTTTTACTCTTCTTAATTTATAGGAGTGAAATATTAGCTCTCATTTGAATCTTTCAAACACTTAAGTTGACAAAAACAACTAAACATGCGAAAAGACATTTTTGGTTAAACGATGTTTGCACATGCCACGGATTGTTACCGTCCCACTCAGCTTAGAACAGCGTGCACAACTAATTCTCCTGACCAAGC